>JBJFCM010000001.1:0-2935 GCA_051888955.1 Lachnospiraceae bacterium
AGCCGTTATCGTGTATGATTTGGAACATGGAGAAGCACCTCATTGGTACACTTTTGCAGATACGGTAAAATCCAGCATTTTTGGAGAATTGGCACTGGATTTTCGGGAATTGAAAAAATACCTTGCAGAATAACCGCTATCCGTTATTCCTATACCTGGTAGGCGTACTTCCTTCCAGTTTTTTAAAGACCTTCATAAAATATTTCTCATCGGAAAAGCCACAGGAGTATGCGATTTCCTTAGCCGTCAGGCCATGGTTTTCCAGCAGATTTTTAGCGGCTTCAATGCGGATTTTGTTGGTATATCCAACAATGGAAATTCCCATACTGTCTTTAAACAGCGTGGAAAGATAATTGGCCTGGTATCCGAATTCCTCTGCCAGCTCGGAAACCTTAAACGGATGGCAATAGTTCCCCTTGATCCATTCACAAATAGAGGAAACCACCGGCGGCATATTCTTCTGTTCACAATGCCCTGTGTTTACAACCTCCTGGGTAATCTCCATCATCAGAAGACTCACAGTGTAGTCCAGCATTTTCCCGGAATACAGATGCTCCTCCAGAGACAAATCCATCATCTGCCGAAAAAGCCTCTGTATTCTTTGGGAAAAGAAAATCTCACCATATTCCGGGAAAAGATAGGAAAAATCTTCCTCTTCCTCCAATATTTCCAGCGGAAAGTCCGACGTAATATGTACCCAAAAGTAGGATAATGGCCCCTTTGTTGCCTTGTGGCCAAAATGCTCCTCGCCGGCTTTTAGAAAAATATACTGATTTGCACCAACATCATACTCTTTTTCGTTTGCTGTAATATGCAGAACTCCTTCCGTCACTAAAATAAACACATGACAGTCGAACCTTCTGCGATGATGCAGAAAGCCATCTTTATTAATCAACTGTCCGCAGACGGAACAGCTGAGTGGTTGGGAAGTCTTACATGTAAAATATCGCATACTTTTTCCTCATTGGCGCTTTACCATAAGCCGGTTCATGGACGCTATGTCCGGCTATGATTTTTTCGTAAAATATACGGTGTAGGTTTCATCCGTCACATCATAGAGGGGAACGAAGGTCAGGTTCTTCGGCTGCCCCAACGTCTGATATGTGCTTTGTTTCCAGGGAAATGTACTATAGGTGTGCTCCACCTGAGGCATGAAGGTCTTTTCCGACTGCTCATCTTCCATATACAGCCCCTCATCAGCCTCACACAGACCGGCCAGTACAATCGGACCCTCCATGACAGCCGTCATTTCCGGTATATCCGGCAGTCTCGAAAATTCCAGCCCGGCAGGGAAATACAGACTGATTTCTTCCTCTCTCCAGTCTCTTTCTATGTTCAGATAGCCGTTTTCCATCGAATAGTCCTGAAAGACTTCTCCGCCTATCATCACCACCGGCTCCGACTTTACCCAGCCCGGTACACGGAAGGATACTGTGAAACGTCTGTGCGCTCTTACAACGAATTTCAACTGCCACCTGGACATCTGGCCTTCATCACTTTCATCAAAAAAGGCCTGTTCATTGTAGTATTTCATATTGACACTCTGTTCAATTACAACCTGCTCTTTTCCTTCTCCAAACTGCAGCTTTGAAGGAATGTACTGGCTGACAATCAGGCGGTTCTTTTCTGCGTCCTGATAGTAGCAAAGAACCGGATACAGGGTCTGCGCCTGCACCATGGTACCGTGGCAGCACCAGAAATCCCTTGTGCGGCTGCCCCACTTTTTCCTGCTTCCCGCACGAAGGGGAAGAAAATAGGTGGGCATGCCCGTATCTTTATTTTGCTGCGCCAAAAAGCCGTTGTAAAGGTTTTTTTCGATATAATCCGCATAAAGAGTATCACCGGTAAAACGGTACAGATATTCCGCCAGACGAACCATGTTATATACGGTACAGAATTCCTGATTGCGGTCACTTAAGAAACGCCCCTGCATATGAGGGGGAACCCAGTATTCGCCCGATCCCTGTCCACCGGTACAATACGCACCCCGGTCTGTTACCGCATTCTTCCAAAAGGCCTTAACAATACACAGCCATCTTTCTTCCTTGGTAATCTCATACATCTTCGCAGCGCCATGTGCAAAAGGAATGCTGGCATTCTGATGGCAGTTTGTCAAGGCATCCTTACCCTCTAAAAGCTTTTCAAACAGGGATGGATGAGCATATGCCTCTGCCAGCTCCCGGTATTTAAGCTGTCCCGTAAGCTCATACAGAGTCGCCCATACCTCCAGCATGCCGCCCTCCTCTCCACTGTATACGGCATGTGGATTTTTCTCAGCCATCTTTTTTACCCATGCAACATACCAGTCAGCAAGCCTGTCCAAAAGCTGCAGTGCCTTTTCATTTCCGGCATATTGATACGCATGCAAAAGACCCAGCACCGTTTTGTGCATGACGTATTGGGGCGACCAGATATATTCGTTTCTTTCCAGTTTTCCAAAATATTTCTCGGGAATGGAACCAAGCCATTGTCCGCCGTTAAGCTTTTGGCATTTTTCCAATTCATCAATAATCGTATCCAGCTTTGCTTTTAACTCCCGGTCCTGCTCTGCTGCCACAAGCGCTGAGGCAGCGGATAACCAATGACCCAGAAAATGCCCCCGAAGCTGGCAGATGGGCGCTTCCCATCCCCAATGCAGTGCCGCTGTCTCCGGGTTATCCACAACCTGCAGCCCCGGCATGACAATGCCGGCCTCCAGGTAGAAATTCTGCAATAGCCCCTGGTTTTCCAACCCCATCAAATACTCTCTGTTAACATCTGCCCGCTCCTTAAACAGTCCCGGCAATAATTCCACTTCACCAAATGAATACCCTGATAACATATACCATTCTCTTCCTTTCCTTCTTTGATATGACTAAGGCTTATAAGAATGTTATACTATCCCGGTTTTCAAATGTCAGTAGATAAAGAATTTGTTTAGGTGGAAATTTCTCTG
>JBJFCM010000001.1:3035-4264 GCA_051888955.1 Lachnospiraceae bacterium
CACTTTGTTTCTTTTGATAAAAAAAGATACCAAGAAATTCTCCTTGATATCTTACATTTGATCTCATGCACTTAAACGGTTTTCATTTCAAACCTTGTTATTAAGAGCACTTCTATATGCCGCTTTTTCCCTCCGCATTTCCTGCATCAATTGATTTACATTCCAGCTTTTGTTTGTTGGGGTCAAAGCTGCCTTATAATCCACTTTTACTTCAGACCGCCTCAATTCAAATAGGAGCTTATCCATTCGCTTGTCGCTGAAATCGCACAATAGAATCAGGCTTTCTGTCGGAAACGCTTGGTAAGCTGCCTCCTCTTTATCTGAAGCTTCCTGATACTTTCCGCTTACAAGAGCAGCCAATGTCTGGTCATAATAGGCGGCATCAATTTGTTCACACGGAACTCTTAGCCGGCTTGCAATCTGCCTGACTTTTTGATATTCCTCTGTATCCAAGTGAAACAGTAATATTTTTTCCATATATTTTATTTCTCTTTCTTAACCAGCTGTACATTTTGCAGTACCGGGTTAAAATAATCTAAACTGTCTGTGTAAAGACACACCTTCTGCTTTTTGCCGTTCTCTTCAAAAGAAAGCTTTACCACATAATATACCGGATTGGTGGAATATTTTAGATGATGCCCGACAATCGTCGGTGTAACACTGATACCATTATTCAAGGAACAGGTTTTCAATTTTGTTGAGATGTCAACCTTACCGTTATAAAAAAGAGCATATCCTAATCTAAACAGACAGATAAAAACCGCATGCAGCATAAAAGGCACTACAATGATGAGAGCCATAAGAGTCAAAAGTACTCCCGCGCCCATATAATCAATATTCTTTTCCATAAGCAGCGCAAACAATCCGCATATCAGGAAAAAATGAAAAATACCTCTGAATCCTAAAAACAATCTGCAATAAATTATCTTCCATGCCTTCTTTTTGGTATACAGGTAATACTTCTGCATACCGTTCACCATGTCACTCATGCCTTATCTCCTTTGTACATTTTATACTTTTTTAATGATTATAGCATGTGCCTTTTCGGTTTGTAAACGACATGCATGACAGATTTCTGCAAATTGCACCTGTACCAGGAATTTACCAGTGTTTTCTCTACTCTCTGGCGAATTTCATATTCGCCATGTACTACTGGTGGCCGGACTTGAACGCAGGTCAGCTACCCACAAACCCGCATAAAAAGGAGTATGTCGAGGTGCTGACTTGGG
>JBJFCM010000002.1:0-4226 GCA_051888955.1 Lachnospiraceae bacterium
TTCTGACATAATTTTGAACCTCCTCGATAATATTATTTGGGGTTGACGCCCCTGCAGTAATACCCACCAGTCGAACAGATTTAGGTAGTTCTAAATGCAAGTCATCCAGTGTCTGTATAAAATAGGTGTGCGGACACTCCTTGCTACATATTTCATACAACTTTCTGGTATTGGAGCTATGCCTGCCGCCTATTACAATCATTGCATCAACAGAAGCCGCAATTTCCTTTGCTTCCTTCTGTCTCTCCTCAGTTGCATTGCAGATGGTATTCGCAACACTAACATTATAGACTTTTTTTTGAAAAATTTCAACTATATGTTGAAATTTATTGTAGTTAAATGTCGTTTGAGACACAATGTAGATTTCTTTACCCTTTTCGGGCTTGAAATTTTCAGCTTCTTCCAATGTCTCTATGATAATTGCAGGGGTTTTGCTCCAGCCTACGATTCCCTCCACCTCCGGGTGTCCGGGATTTCCGATTACCACAATCTGTTTTCCTTCCCCGCTCTCCTTTTCCACAATTCTGTGAATGCGTTTCACAAAAGGACAGGTAGCATCCACAAGCTTCAATCCCTGCCGTTCTATCTGCTCATAGACATCCTTTGCTACTCCGTGGGCTCTTATGATGACGGTACCGTCCTTTACCCCGGCCAGTTCTTCTCTGTCAGCTAATACCCGAACCCCTTTTTTCTGTAAATCCTCCACTACTTCTTCATTATTAACAATGGCTCCGTATGTGTAGATATTGCCGTTTTTTGCCTGCTCATAAACAGTTTCCACTGCACGTTTTACACCAAAGCAGAATCCTCTGCTCTTCGCCAGAATGACTTCCAAATCATTTACCCCTTTTCCTGTCTTCACAAATATTTATAATCGTCTGAATAACTTCTTCTACCGACATGTCCGATGAATCCACCAGAATGGCATCTTCTGCCTGTCTTAACGGGGACTCCTTTCTGGTCATATCACGCTCATCCCGCTCAATGATATCCTTTTCAATCTGTTCAATATCACAAGCCTCTCCTTTTGCAACAAGCTCATCGAAACGTCTCTTGGCACGCACTCTGCTGCTTGCAGTCAGATAAATCTTCACATCCGCATCCGGCAGCACGCAGGTTCCGATATCCCTGCCATCCATAACTACATCCGTCGTCTTTGCCAACTGTTTTTGAAGACTGACCAGCTTTTTTCTCACATTGGGCTGAGTAGAACTGACGGAGGCCATATTACCCACCTCCTCCGTACGCAGAAAGGCATTTACATTTTCCCCGTTTAAGTAAACTACCTGTTCTCCGTTTTCATAGCGTATGGTAATATCTGCTTCCTCGCATTTTTCGTTCATGCTGCTTACATCCTCCCGTGCTATGTTCTTTCTCAGCATGAAAAGAGCCATGGCACGATACATGGCACCTGTATCCACGTACACCAGTCCCATCTGTTTTGCAATCTGCTTTGCAATCGTACTCTTGCCGGCGCCGGCCGGACCATCTATGGCAATACAATAACTCATATCATTCTCTCCTTTATTTTATACTGTTTCCGGCTAGAAAGCCGGTGGACCAGGCTATCTGTAGGTTAAAGCCTCCGGTAAGGGCATCCAGGTCCAGAACTTCTCCTGCGAAGAAAAGACCGGATACTTTTTTTGACTCCATAGTAGAAGGATTGATATCCTTAACCGAAATACCACCTTTTGTAATGATGGCTTCGCTATAATCTCTACAACCGGTAACTGTAAGGGGCATTTTTTTAATCAGAGACACAAATGCCTTTCGTTCTTCCCTTGTTATTTCATTGACTTTTTTATCCGGATGAATGCCGGAAAGCCGCACCATGACAGGAATCAGCTTTGCCGGGAACAGACCGCCCAATGCATTCTTAAATACTTTATTTCTATTTTCCTCAAAATCCCGTAAAAGTCTCTTATCCAGCTGTTCTTCATCGAGAGCCGGCTTCAGATCAATATACAGGGCAGCCTTCTGCCCGTATGCCTTCTGTACATAAAAGCTGCTGGCACTTAAAATCAAGGGACCGCTGACCCCAAAATGTGTAAACAGCATTTCTCCGAAACCGCTGTAGATTTCTTTATCCTTAACAGAAAGGGTAACCATTACATTTTTTAAAGAAAGACCCATCAGTTCCTTGCAGAAATCTTCCGCAATCACAAGAGGTACCAAAGAAGGCTTTCTCTCTGTCAGTCTGTGTCCTGTCTTTTCGGCGAAACGGTAGCCATCTCCTGTAGAACCCGTACTTTCATAGGAAATACCACCTGTTGCTACGATGACCGCATCTGCTTTTTCTTCCTGACCGCTAAAGAGCCTGACACCCTGTATGTGGCTGTCTCCCTCTTCCTGTCCGGTTATCATGATTTCCTTAACGCCGGTATTTAACAAAACCTCCACGTCCAGTTCACGCATTTTCTTCTGCAAAGCCTTAATGATATCAGAGGAATGGTCAGAAACCGGAAATACCCGTTCTCCCCGCTCTATTTTAAGAGGACAGCCTGCCTTTTCAAAAAAATCCATGACCTGCAGGTTCGTGAAACCATAAAATGCGCTATATAAAAATTTAGGATTGCTTACCACATTCTGAAACAATCCATCCATTTCACAGGCATTTGTGACATTGCAGCGTCCTTTTCCGGTAATAAAAAGCTTTTTCCCCAGCTTTTCATTTTTTTCAAAAAGAATGACCTTATTTCCGCTTGCGGCAGCAGCTATTGATGCCATCATTCCGGCAGCTCCGCCACCGATTACAATTACCTTACTCATGATTTATCTTTCACACTTTCCATAGAGGATTATTCAGTATAGGCTCCTCATCCACAAAGTTAATTTCGTCATTGAGATATACCTGGTAATTGTTCCAGGTATCCTCAAGGGTCTCCAGATTTTTTTTGACCTCCTGAGGCCGTTTCAGGCACAGTGCCACTACCAGTGCATTGATTAAGCTAAGCGGTGCCACCAGAGAATCGACTATGGAAACCATATCGCTCCTGGCCAGCAGATTGCAGGAGGAATACAGACACATCGGAGAATGGATGGAATCCGTAATGCTGATTACCTTTGCATTTCTGTCATTGGCAAATTCCATGGCTTTTAAAGTACGCATGGAATATCTGGGAAAGCTGATGCCGATAAGCACATCTTTTTCATCAATGCGAATCATCTGCTCAAAGGTTTCGCTGACACTGGTCGTATTTAAAAGTGTCACATTCCCCCTGATCATATTGAGATAAAATTGTAAGAAATCCGCTAAAGGAGCGCAGCTCCTAAGGCCGATTACATAAATATTTTTCGCCTCCAGAATAGTATTTACCGCCATCTCAAATGCATTCGGATCCAGATTCTCAATCGTATCCTGTATTTTTTCTATATCAGCCCCCAGCACAGCCGACAAAATTTCAGACTGGCTGCTGGAGCCATATTTGGCGCCTATTTTCTGTACCGAGCTAAGCTTATTCTTGACCCATTCCTCTAAGGCCTTTTGAAACTCCGGGTAACCGTCGTAACCAAGTCCGGATGCAAAACGTACTACTGTAGATTCACTGATGCCGAGTGCCTCTCCCAGCTTTGCTGCCGTCATAAATACCGCCTGATCATAATGATCCTTGATATAGACCGCTATTGCCTTATGGCTCTTACTCATGGAATTCATTTTATCATTGATTCTGGTAATAATGTCCTGCCCGTTATCCATTTGCATACTCCTGTTCCAACAACTGTCTGGTTTCTAAATCCGACAAATCGTAATCCCCTGTCAGGCTCATACAGGCGGCCCCATGGATAAACAGCCACATTCTCATGAACATACCCTGTGGATCCTTACAGTCACAGGCGGCTGCCTTATTGATTTCAAACAGTACGTTGCCTTTTTCTCCGTTCAATATCTCATAAAGGCTCTTTTTTTCAGGAATATCTGACAGAAAAAGAAGCCGGAACAAGTGCTTTTCTTCCCTTGCGAAGGCAATATAAGCCATTCCCAGATTAGCAAAGGGCGCTGTTGCAGTCCTCGGATACAAATCATAATAATCCTGAAAAAAAGCCACAGCCTTCTCATATACTGCCTGCCATAATTCATCCATGTTCCGATAGACCCTGAAAATCGGCTGTGTCGAACAACCCGCTTTAGCCGCCACCTTTCTGGCTGTCACATTTGCAAAGCCTTCCTCTCTCGTCATGGTAAAGGCAGTTTCCAATATGTCCTGCATGGTAATGGATTCTTTTCT
>JBJFCM010000003.1:0-20316 GCA_051888955.1 Lachnospiraceae bacterium
ATTCCGGCCAACACCGGTAATATCGGGAGGACCTGCGTAGCAACAGGGACCTCCCTGCATCTGATTGAGCCCCTGGGGTTCCATCTGGATGAAAAATCCATCAAAAGAGCGGGTATGGATTACTGGGAGCATCTGGACGTAACCCGCTATATGAACTATGAGGAATTTTTAAAAATGCATCCCGGCGCTAAAATCTGGATGGCAACTACAAAGGCCAGGCGTTCCTATACGGAGGTATCCTTTGGCCCGGATGATTATATCATGTTTGGAAAAGAAAGTGCCGGGATACCGGAGGAGCTTTTGGTAGAAAATGAAGAGAACTGTATTCGGATTCCCATGCTTCCGGCCATCCGCTCTCTGAATCTGTCCAATTCCGTAGCAATCGTGCTGTATGAGGCACTGCGCCAAAACCATTTTTCTAACATGCAGACAGAAGGGGAGCTGCATCGTCTGCATTGGAAGGAATAACAACAGAATTTCATAAAATCCTAAGAAACTCTTAAAGATTCTTCCTTTTGAAATCTGATATGATAATGAAGCACAAAAGATTTCAGAGAGAAGAATGCATTTATGAACGAGGGAATACGGGAAAAAGAGTTGCAGCTTGAATTGGCGGAATTAAGGAATCCGTATCTGCAAAAAGAGTTCAGAGACCATGAGGTGAGATGCACCGGAGTGAGCAGTGAAGAGGCCAGGAGAAGAAGGCTGCGCGCCAGGCAGAGGAAACGGAAGCGGGCATTACGCAGACGGGCCATCAAAGTATGTGTGTTCCTATTGGTATTCGTGCTGTTGCTCTGTTTCCTGTTGAAGCTGTTTCATGGCGGCCTTTCCGATAAAGGTGGAGCTGGTTTCGCTGATTCGGAAAAGATAACCCAGGCGGTGAACATGCAGATAGAGCATCCGGCGTGGACAGTGGACTATCTGACACCCAATGAGTATTCCAGGCCGCAAGATGCGCTGGGGACGGTGACCAATATCTTTGTACATTATACGGCAAATAAGGATACCAGCGCTGCCCAGAACAGAAGCTATTTTGAACAGCTTAAGGATACCCACGAGCGTTCTGCCAGTGCGCATTTTATTATTGGCTATGAAGGCGAGATTATTCAGTGTATTCCGCTGGATGAAATTGCTTACGCCGTACAGACAAGAAACTATGATTCCATCTCCATTGAATGCTGTTATCTTGAGGAGGATGGTTCTTTTACAAAAGAGACGGAAGATTCCCTGATAGAGCTTTTAGCTTATCTGCTTCAGACCTATAACCTTACTACGGAAGACATTTTACGCCATTATGACTGTGGCGGGAAAAGGTGCCCTCTCTATTACGTGGAGCATGAGGAGGCATGGGAGGAATTGAAGGCTAAGGTGGCAGAAAAACTGGGAGAAACGTTATAAAAAGTTAATACATTGTTTATTTTCCGCTTATTGACACGATGTAGAGAGCAGGAGTATCTTAAGGTTAAAAGATAAAAAAGCAAAGCAAATCTCGAAGGGAGAGGGTCTTATGAGGATTTTAAAAGAATTGAAATGGCAATCCATTCTCTATGCGGCTTTATACATCGTACTGGGTGTGATATTGCTTCTGTTTCCGGAGACGACGGCCACTACGCTGTGCTATGCGGTAGGTGGCGCTGCCATTGTAATCGGTGTGGTCAGTGTATGTATCTACCTGTTTAGGGATGTATCCAGGAATACGTACAGGAACGATTTTGTAAGCGGTCTGGTGTCGATTCTGCTGGGTATCTTTATTTTTTATAAGGTGGATTTAATTATATCCCTGATACCGTTCGTTTTGGGAATCGCAGTTGTCGTCAGCGGCTTCCTCAAACTGCAGGATTGTATTGATGTGCGCCGCATGGGTTACGGCAACGGGCTGGCACTGTTTATTCTGGCCATCATCAATGTTGCGTTGGGAATTGTGCTGGTATTGAATCCCTTCAGCACAGCAATCCTCTTGTTCAGAATCATTGGCATTGGCCTGATATTCAGTGGCATTTCGGATTTAGTTACCACGTTATACATGTCAAAGAAAATTAAAAATTATGTGGATGATATGAAGGTATTGAATGGGGTGGAGGATGAAATTCCTTGAGGTTAACTATGTAAAATGGATAAAGCTGTGTCTGGCAATACCTTTGGCAATGGTGATTGCGGGTGTTTGTGGGCTTAGTTTTGCACCCTCTGCAGGTATCATTACCCTGCTTACGGTGTTCGATACCAGACAGGAGACCTTTGTGGTGGCGGCAAAGCGTGTGGCTGCTTTCTGTATCATGACCATACTTTGTAAAATCATATTCAGCATAGCCGGTTGTAATATACCGGCTTATGCTGTTTTTATCTGCCTTTTTCTCTACATCTGCTACCGGCTCAAGCTGGAAGAGGCGATAGCCATGAATGCAGTGCTGGCAACCCACTTCCTGTCAGCGGAAACGGTGAGTCTGGCGATGATAGGGAACGAAAGCCTGCTTTTTGTAATAGGGACAGGGTTAGGCATAGCGGCCAATCTGGTTATGCCCGGGAATTTGCAGAAAATAAGAGAAAAACAGCGGGCAACAGATGAGAAAATGAAAAACATACTGACACGTATGTCAGATTACATTTGTAAAGAAGACAGAAGCGACTACACCGGCGGCTGCTTTGCGCAGGTGGAAGAGCTACTGAAAGGGCTGGAAGAGGAAGCGGTGATCCGCATGCGGAACCGTTTAAACGATAATGATGTGTATTTCTTAAAATACATGCATATGCGGACCAGGCAATGTGAAAGTCTGAAGGATATCTATGGAAGCATCGTGGAACTTTCCGGTGTGCCCAGACAGGCTTACGATATCAGTGCTTTTATCCGGGAAATCAGCGACAGCTTCCACGAGATGAACAATGTGGAAACACTGCTGGCGAAACGGGATGAGCTGGAAAATTCCTATAAAGCAGCACCGCTGCCGGAGAGCAGGAGTGAATTTGAGAACCGTGCGGCGCTGCTGCACATCCTGCGCTGCCTTAAGACCTTTTTGCAGGAAAAAAGAGATTTTGTAACGGAGCTTTCTGAAGAGGAAAAGGCGCGGTACTGGATGATGGAGACGCAAACCAAGGAATCCTGATTGAAAACCTTAAGAAGTTCTGCTACAATGCAGAGGTAGGTTTCAGGGAACCTTTGACAGAAGAAAGGCGTAACGATTATGAATATCTTATCTCCTTCGATTTTATCGGCAGATTTCACCAGACTGGGCGAACAGATTCAGGCGATAGACAGGGCAGGCGCACAGTATGTGCATATCGATGTGATGGACGGTTTGTTCGTACCTTCCATTTCCTATGGCATGCCTGTAATCAAATCCATTAGAAAGGCCACCGACAAGGTGTTTGATGTACACCTGATGATACAGAAGCCGGAGCGGTATATCGGGGAATTTGCTGCCTGTGGTGCTGACATAATCACTTTTCATATAGAGGCCACCGATAAGGCGGCTGCTATCATAGAGGATATCCACAGCAGGGGACTGAAGGCCGGCATTTCCATTAAACCGGGGACTTCCGTGGAAGAGGTACGTCCTTATCTGGACAGCGTGGATATGATACTGGTTATGACGGTGGAGCCGGGCTTCGGCGGGCAGTCTTATATCGATTATTGTACCGACAAGGTAAGAGCGGTACGGAAAATGGTAACCGAATCCGGCAGGGATATCGATGTCCAGGTGGACGGCGGCATTAATAAGGAAAATGTAAAGATGGTACTGGAGGCCGGTGCCAACGTTATCGTGGCAGGTTCTGCAGTATTCAAGGACGACGTTGCAGCCAATGTTACCTGTTTTTTACAGCAAATGGTATAAATAAGTTTCTTTTTTATCATACTCACGGTATAATGGAAACATGTTTTGTACATGTGGAGGGTATGGCAAATGGAGAAACTATTTCAATTAAAAGAAAACGGGACCAATGTCTCAACAGAAGTAATGGCGGGTATCACCACCTTTTTTGCGATGGCTTACATCGTTGTGGTGAATCCGTCTATTTTAAGTCAGACAGGCATGGAGTGGGGAGCGGTATTTTTAGCTACCATCATATCTGCCATTATCGGTACGCTGGTCATGGGGTTGTTTGCCAACGTGCCTTACGCACAGGCTCCCGGCATGGGGCTGAATGCATTCTTTACCTACACCGTGTGCTTCGGCCTGGGCTTTACCTGGCAGCAGGCGCTCAGCATGGTGTTTATCTGCGGTCTTATCAATATCCTGATGACAGTTACCAAAATCAGAAAGTACATCATTAAGGCGATACCCTTAAGCATGCAGCATGCGATTGGTGGTGGTATTGGTATTTTTGTTGCCTATATCGGACTGTTGAATGTGGGTATCATCAACTTTGATGCGGGAGTACCGGCCCTGGCTACCTTAAATCAGCCAGCTTTTATCCTGTTTATTATCGGACTGGTTCTGATCATCGTTTTAGAGGTGCTTCACGTAAAGGGAGCAATTTTGATTGGTATTGTTGTGTCCACGCTGATTGGCATTCCCATGGGGGTGACGGTGACAGGAGATACCGTCAGCTTTACGGAGGCCTGTGCCGCTCTGCCCACCACATTCGGTGCAATTTTTACGGCAGAAGGTATTCCTTCCCTGTTTACGGATTTGTCCAAGCTGCCCCTGGCATTGATTACCATCTTTTCCTTCAGCTTATCCGACACCTTTGATACCATCGGTACTTTTATCGGTACGGGCCGCCGCAGCGGTATTTTCAGTGAAGAGGATGAGAAAGCGATGGAGAGTGGTGCGGGCTTCAAGTCCAAGATGGATAAGGCTCTGTTTGCAGATGCGACTGCAACCTCTATTGGTGCTATCTTCGGTACCTCCAATACGACCACCTATGTAGAAAGTGCAGCAGGTATCGGCGCCGGCGGACGTACCGGACTGACCAGCGTAGTGGTGGCCATCTGCTTTGCACTCAGCGCCTTTTTAGCATCCTTTATCAGCGCGATACCCTATGCAGCAACTGCTCCCGCATTGGTAGTGGTAGGTATTATGATGCTTTCCTCCTTCAAGGAGATTGAGTGGGGAGACTTTGAGGAGGCTGTACCGGCGTTCTTCGCTGCTATCTTTATGTCACTCTGCTATTCCATCAGCTATGGTATCGGAACAGGCTTCATTCTCTACTGCCTGGTTAAGATTGCGAAAGGAAAGGTAAAGGAAATACATCCCATACTGGCTGTGGCAACCGGCCTGTTTATCTTGAACTTTATTTTACTGGCATTACTTCCATAATTTTTGTAGTTTTCAAAAGCAAAAAGAAACGCGGTTCCTGCGTCTGGCAGGAGAAAAGAGAAGTCTTCGGACTTCTTTTTTTGTTGCCTGTACACTAGAATCCTCGCTGTTCTTTGCCTAGAATCTTTCAGGTAGTTTTATTTTTTCGCTTAAACCTATAATAACTGTAGTACTTGAGCAAGCCTGCGATAAGATGCCTACGAGTAGCAGGGAAAGGGGTAATAAAATGAAGCGTGATAAAACTTCCCGCGAGATAATAGCAGACAAAATTTATTATTTAATCAGGGTTGCAATTCTATTTTCCGTATTGCTCCTGTTTATTCCGGGTTTTAATCCCGCAAGAATCTGCGGAATGATCAGCAAAAACTTATCTCTGTTTACTTCCAGCATTTCATATTCCAGCCTGGTTGCAGAATTCGGCCGTGCGTTCAAAAAGGAATGGGTAGATCCTGCGTCGTTAAAGCTGTTATATGTGTCGGCGATAGCAGTCAGCACAGGGATAGCGGCAGGAGGAATCAGCGGATGCATGTCGCTTGGAAATATAAAATTCCAAAAGCTTGGTAATCTGATAGCTTTGCTGGGATGTGCCGTCAGCTATGCAGGGCTTATCGGAATTTATACAGCTTATACACAGGTGGCACAGACATCAAAACCGGAGAAGATAGAACCTATGTTTCCAAACGGTTTCTGGATGGTACTTGCAATCAATACTGTGATTTTTCTCGGGACGCTGGTTCAAATGTGCCTGCTCTCAAAATCTGAGAAAGAAAATAAATTCTTCATGGAAACGAAATATAAGCTTTTCCTGATGTTGATGCCATTTCTAGCGTTGGTAGCGGTGTTCAGTTATCTGCCCCTTTGGGGATGGCGATATGCCTTCTTTGATTATAAAGCAGGTGACAGCCTGACAAAGGAAAATTTCGTGGGATTTAAATGGTTCGTGGAGCTTTTCAAAAATCCTGCAACAGTAAGGGATATCGTGAGGGTATTGAAAAATACGCTGGGCATGAGCTTCTTGGGAATTGCTACCAGCTGGGTTCCCATGGCGTTTGCCATCTTCCTTGCAGAGATTAAGAATACCAAATTCAGGGGCTTTGTACAGACCTTTACAACAATTCCCAATTTTATCAGCTGGGTTTTGGTATATGCGATTGCTTTTGCAATCTTCTCTACGGATGGTTTTGTCAGCAGCATCATGGTCAACATGGGAGTCTGGAGCGAAGGACAAAATATGCTGATGGACGGTTCCCATACCTGGCTAAAGATGTGGGCCTGGGGAATGTGGAAGGGCCTGGGCTGGAATGCCATCATATACATAGCAGCCATTTCCGGTATCGACCAGCAGCTCTATGAAGCAGCCAGGGTGGACGGAGCAGGAAGGTTCCAGCGAATGTGGCATATTACGGTGCCCGGATTGATACCTACTTTCTGCGTGCTTCTCTTAATGTCCATAGCAAACATTTTAAATAACGGTATGGATCAGTACCTTGTATTTGAAAATGCGACGAATACCGATACCATCCGCGTGCTTGACTTGTATGTATATAAGCTGGGCCTTGTGAAGAATATTATTCCGTTGACGACGGTTATCGGCATGTTGAAATCCATCGTCAGTGTAACGCTATTGTTTGCGGCTAATGGTGTTTCCAAGCTTATCCGCGGCGAGAGTATTGTATAGGAGGCATAGCTATGGCAAAGACAGCACAGGAAAAAGCTGATTTAAAAGCAGAAAAGAAGTACGAAAAAACTCATAAGAAAAAGTTTAAAAAGACAAAGGGCGACATCGTATTTGGAATATTGAATTACCTGGTATTCGGTCTGTTTACATTAACCTGTATTTTCCCGTTCTACTATCTGTTCATTAACACAATCAGTGCAAATGACCTGGTCATAAAGGGTGCTATCAACTTTGTCCCGAGAGGAATCCATTTGGGAAACTACATTGCACTGGCAAGCAATAAGGATTTGATGAACTCATTGGTGGTATCTGTTTCCAGAACCTTAATCGGCACAACCTTGATGGTAGCAGCTTCCGGTTTCATAGGATATCTGGTAACGAAAAGAGAGTTATGGGGAAGAAGGTTTTGGTACCGTTTTCTGATTATTACCATGTATTTTAATGCCGGCCTGATACCCTGGTTCTTAAATATGCAGATGCTGGGATTGACCAATAATTTTCTCGCCTATATCATTCCGGGTATTGTGGCACCTTATAATATCATTCTGGTGAAAACCTACATAGAATCCATACCGGCGGAGCTGGAAGAAAGCGCCTTCATGGATGGTGCCACACACATGGTGGTATTTAGAAAAATTGTATGGCCTTTATGTAAGCCTATTCTGGCGACCATTGCTATATTTGGAGCAGTAGGACACTGGAATTCCATGACAGATTCCCTGATATTGATGCAGTCTGCACCGGAACTGTATACACTGCAGCACAGATTGTATATTTATCTGAACCAGGCTTCCAACTTAAAGGCACTTATGGAGTCGGGCGGTCAGGTGAGCGAGGCTGCCATCAAATCTGCCCTGGGTGGAAAGACGATCAAGTATACGATTTCCATGGTTACGGTAATCCCCATCCTGGTGGTATATCCGTTCATGCAGAGATACTTTGAAAAGGGAATTATGCTGGGAGCAGTAAAAGGATAAAGGTAAAAGTAAAAGGGTAAATATAGATACTTTGGTGTTATCCGTAATGAATACGGTTAAATATAGCACAAAAATAAGGAGGATGAAAAAGAATGAAAGCAAAGAAAATCGTTGCGATGCTGATGGCTGCTGTCATGACATTTTCACTGGCAGCATGTGGTGATACAACCACAGGCAACACACCCACTGATGGTGAAACAACTGAAAACCAGACAACCGGATCTACCGGTAGCGAGGGCACTTCCGCTTCTGTAGAGGAAGGTACAAATGATGATTATGAAGATTTATTAGCAGAAATCATTCCGGAAGAAACTGTAACATTGGATGTATATGACCAGCTTGCAAACTACTCCGGTGAACAGATTGGATGGTTTGCTCAGGTTATGCTTGAGAAGTTCAATGTAAAACTGAACATTATTCCTAATGCAGAAGGCGTTTTTGCAACCCGTATGGAAGCTGGCGACCTTGGCGATATCGTTATCTGGGGTGATGACTCCAATGATTACCTGCAGGCAGTGGAAAAAGGTATGCTCTATGATTGGAATGAAGACGACCTGTTAGCAGAGTATGGCCCTTACATCAAAGAGAACATGCCCTTTGCTATTGAGAAGAACATGAATCTTTCCGGCGGCACTCTTTACGGTATCGGCCATGATGTAGCAGTTAGCGCTGAAGACCGTCAGAATTTCTTCTACACATGGGATCTCCGCTGGGATCTTTACAAGGAATTAGGTTACCCTGAGATTAAGAACCTGGATGATATGGTGGAAGTACTTGCTCAGATGAAAGAAATCTGCCCTACAGATGATGCCGGCAAGACTACCTATGGTGTATCTCTTTTCAATGACTGGGACGGAGATATGGTAATGTTTGTTAAGTCTACCGCATCTGCTTATTATGGCTATGATGAGTTCGGTTTCGGTCTGTATGATTCCGAGACAGGTACTTACTATCCTTGCTTAGAGGAAGACGGACCTTACTTAACTTGCCTGAAGTTCTACAACAACCTGTATCAGAGAGGTCTGTTGGATCCTGACTCCCAGACACAGAAATATGATGGTATGGTAGAAGATTATCAGAATGGTACAGCATTCTTAAATGTGTTCCAGTGGATGGGTTCCGGCTTATATAATAGCGAAACACACGCAGCCGAAGGCAAAGCTATGTATCCTTGTCCTCCTTCTGAGGCAACTCCTATCGTTTACGGACAGAACGTATACGGTGGTAACAGACCCTGGAGTATTGGCGCTAAGACAGAATATCCTGAGCTTTGTATGGCAATCATCAACTGGCTGGCCACACCGGAAGGACGTATGACATCTGAGTATGGTCCTAAGGATGTATGCTGGTACTATGATGAGAACGGCAAGGCTTGCTTTACAGATCTTGGACGTGCTGCCAAACTGGATGGTAAGACCGTTATGACCGATGGTTATAGTGGCGCATTTGAAGATGGTAATTTCAAGATGAACAATACCACCTGGGCAATTGACTCTGAAAATGTAGATTCCAATGGTGATACCTACAACTATCTGTCATGGGAAAGCTATACCAGTGAAGCAGGTTCCGATATTGAAGCTGACTGGAGAGCATTTACAGGCTGCGATACACCGGATCAGTTCATGGGTCAGCGCGACTATGGTCTTGCACCCGGTACCACCTATTCTAACGGTGTGAAGTCCGATGAACTGTCTGTAGTATGGAATCAGGTAGCTGAATGTATCAAGTCCAATTCCTGGAAGGCAATCTATGCTGAGTCAGATGAAGAATTTGATGCTATTGTGGCAGATATGATTTCTCAGGCTGATGAGTACGGATATGATGAATGTATTGCATTCCAGTTAGAGCAGGCTGAACTGAGAAAAGCTGCTGAAGACGCTGTTAGACAGTAATTCCGGATATCGGTGTTATAGTAGATTAACAGGGGGGCTACATCTCAGTAGCCCCTCTGTTTTCTTCATAGGAAATTTCCATGAAGCAACAGAATACATTATAATTTTCTTTACAGTAAAAAACGATTACGATATTATATATTATGAAAGAGTCAGGTAATTTATATGAAATTCTTTAGTGTGGATAGCTCTTTGTACAGAACATTATGTAAACTAACAGATTTGCTCAAATTGAGCCTGTTATGGCTTCTGTTCAGTCTGCCGGTCATCACGATAGGAGCGTCCACGGTAGCAGCGATGTCGGTTGCCCTTAAAATGGTAGATGATGAGGAAGGGTATTTTTTTAAGAGCTTTTTAAAGGCTTTTCGGGAAAATTGGAAGCAGGGAACAGTACTTTGGCTTATTACGATTGTGGCCGTCTATGCGATTTATCTGGATTTTCAATTGTTTGAAGCAGTGCCGGGAAATCCGATAGGCTTCCTGATTGTGGGAATGCTTGCCATTTTTCTGGCTGTCATTACCTTGGTGTATGCGTATCCGCTAGTAGCCAGATACGAAAATACTCTTTTTAGAACCCTTCAAAACTCTATCAACATTTCCAAACGGTATTTTGGCAGGACACTGTGTATGGTCTTTGTTGTTTGGTTAGAGACTCTGCTTTTCCGCTTCAACGCTACCCTGCTGTTTGTGGGATTGATCATTGGTCCCGGCTTTCTTATTTTTACTGTGGCTTCCTTTAGCAAAAGAGTTTTTCAAATGATAGAAAAGGAGTCTGACTCTTCCGATTCCTGAAAATATCGTATTGTCGTGGTGGAAAATTATGATGGAAGACAAAAGAGTAATTGCAGTATGTATTGCAAAAATAGGGGATTACGGCTGCTATGACTATATTGAAGCCTTAAATTCCTGTTTTATCCGGGCAGGCTATAGAATGATGGTCTATCATACCTGCTCTGATTTTTATTGGAATACCCCGAATGAAGAAGGAGAAAGAGCAGTTTTTGAATTAATTGATTATAAAATTACAGATGCAGTGGTTATTATTGCCAGTAGCTTTAAAAGCAGAAAACCGGTCGAAGAAATCATCAGACGTGCCAAAGAAAACGGTAAGCCTGTAATTTGTATAGACGGTTGTTTTGAGGACAGTATCTTAGTCCTGCCGGATTATAAGTCCTGTTTTGAGAAAATCGTCAGACATGTTGTGGAATATCATGGTGTCAGGGATGTGGGTTTTATTTCCGGATTGAAAGGAAATGAATTCGCTGAGGACAGGCTGTCTGTTTACAAAAAAGTACTGGAAGAGAACGGAATTGCATTTGAGGAAGATAAAGTAGCGTACGGGGATTTTTGGTCCGGACCGGCCAAAGCAGCCGTACAGAAAATGATACGGGAAAACAAAGTACCCAAGGCTTTGATTTGTGCCAATGATGTTATGGCAATTGCAGCGTGTGCTGAATTACAGGAAAACGGTTATCGCGTTCCCGAGGATATTTTGGTGACAGGTTTTGACGGTTTTATAGAAGGACGTTATTTTTCACCGAATATTACATCCTGCGATAGCAATTACGGAAAAATAGGCGAATGCGTTACGGAGATACTTAAAAATATTTTTGAAGGAAAACAGACGGAAGCGATATACAGGGTTGGGTTCGAGTTGCTTATTTCACAGTCCTGTGGGTGTACAAAAGGCCATTCCATCTATGGCGGCAGAGAGATGATAGAACTGAATGACAGGTTAAATCATTACAGGACGATGGATCGTGACTTTTATGAGATATCGGCGGAGATTTTAACTTGTGATAATGTGGATAAGATTTCTGCGGTATTGCGAAGGTATATGCCTTCGAATGTCACGTGTCTTATCAATAAGGCTTTCTTTGAGATGGACAGCAAGTTGTCTGTAAAAGAAGAGAACAGTTCCTTTGATGAAGAGATGTGCATTCTTTACGATTCCAGAAGCCGCAAAGAGGAAGCTACGGTATTGGGGAATGGAATTCTGCCAACCTACGATATCAGGCAGGGACGCCTGGTACCTGATCAATATGAACTTCTGGAAAGCGATATCCCTATGGTATTTACGGCGGTATGCTTTTGGAACAGAGCAATAGGATATGTATGTACCTATTTTCCTTTGAATCAGAATGAGTATTTAAGTATATCACAGTGTGCTATCGGTATCAGTAATGCACTGGGAGGATTTCGTAATACGCAATATCAGAGTTATCTTTTTGGTCAGATTGAAAAAACATATACCCATGACGCACTTACCGGACTTTTGAATCGCCATGGCTTTTATAAATATAGTGCTTCTCTTTTGGAAGAGATGTGTAAAGAGAAAAACGGAAGTGTGCTGATGTTGTCCGCTGATCTGGACGGTTTAAAACATATTAACGACTGCTTCGGACACCTTGAAGGAGACAATGCCATCTATATTGCGGCACAGGCGATTAAGGAGGCCTACCCTGAAGAAAAGATATGCTTTCGATTTGGAGGAGATGAAATCCTGTGCCTGATTCCGGTTTATGAAGAAACAGATATGGAAAAGCGTGTAAGGAAGAGCATTGAGGGATTTTTGGAGAATTATAATAAATCCTCCGGGAAGCCCTATGCGGTTTCCTTGAGTTTAGGCTTTTCCATGGAGCAAATCGATGATTTTTCCATGGAAAGAATCATAAAGAAGGCTGATATGAGGATGTATTCTGAAAAGAATGCCAAAAAGAAGTCTCGTAATTAATATTCTGTAAATCGCACCTGCTGAAAATACTTGGGGAAATACAAAATGAGAGGGATTTTGTATGAGAAAAGCACCTAAGAAAGGCAGACGGTTTTGTTTAAGTATTCGTTCCCAATTGATTTTAGGCTTCTTGATTCCTGTACTGGCGGTAATAGGCGTCGGAACCTTTGCCTATAGGAAAGCGGAAGATGGGATGCTTAAAAACTATGGGGAATCTGCGCAGACGGCATTACAGATGACGGTAAAGCTGCTGGATTACGGATTTTGTACTGTGGATACGGATTCTATGCAGATTTTTAACGATAACAATGTCAAGGATTTTGCGTCGGATACCTATAAGAACGATATGGCATTGAAGACCGAAGCATTGACGCAGGCAGAATTATTGATTAAATCTAAGCAGAACAGTAACGAGTTTATTAAGGATATTATTATTGTCACGGCAGATAATTTAAATGATATTGCAACCCTGACAGGAAAAGGTGATAATACCGGATATTATGACCGCTTTATGGAGGCGAGCAAAAGTATTCTGGAGGCAGATGATAAGGCTGACAGATGGGTGGGAGAGCATCCCATATTAGACGAGCGCTTTCGAACCAGCACCGATAGCTATATCTGTGCACAATACCGAATGGTAAGCACTAAAAATGCCTGTGTGATTATTGATGTCAGTACCGAAAAGATCAAGTCGATACTGAAGGATTTGAATCTTGGGGATGGAAGCATTATTTCATTCCTGACGTGGGACGGAAGAGAACTTGCACTTGATACAGCGAGTGGATTTTCCTTTGCGGATAAAAGCTACTATGAAGAAGCCAAAGCAGGAGAAGAATCTTTTTATAGTGATATCGTGGAAGAGAATGGGGAAGAGTATCTGTTTATGTATGGCAGATGCGAATCCAATCGTGCGGCTATCTGTGCATTGACTCCCAAAAGTGTGCTTATGAAAGAGGCTTCTACAATCAAAACAGGCATTGTTTTCGGTGTGTTGCTCTCTTGTGTCATAGTTTTTACGGTAGGCTTCGGCATATTCATGGGAATTAACGGTAAGATGCAGAATATCATGAAGCGGCTTGCAAGGGTGTCTGAAGGGGACCTGACCGTAGATGTTCGGATCAAGGACCGGGCGGAATTTGGTATACTTTCAGGCCGTATGATGGATGTGGTGTCAAATACCAAGGAATTGGTTGCAAAGGTAAAAGATACTTCCAAACAGGTCAGCGAAGCGGCCGGACGAGTGAAAGGCGTAGGGGATGAACTGGCAGCTACAAATTCCTATGTACAGGGTATTACCGTAGAAATTGCAGAGGGTGTTAATACCCAGGCGGAGGATACGCAGAACTGCCTTTCCAAAATGGACTCCCTTTCAGAGAAAATCATTCAGACAGGTGAAAGCGTTCGTGAGATGGAAAAGCTGGCGGACAATACGAAGGATGTGATTGAGAGAAGCACTTCAGAAGTGAACTGCTTAAGCAGTCAGGCACAGGAAACGGGAAGAATAATGGATACCCTGTCGGAAAAGATGCAGGTGTTGAATGCCAGTGTAGAAAATATCCGTGTGCTGGTTGGCGCAATTGATTCTATCTCCGAAGAAACTACGCTGTTATCTCTAAACGCATCCATTGAGGCGGCCAGGGCCGGTGACTCCGGTAAGGGCTTTGCAGTGGTCGCAGATCAAATAAAGAAACTGGCTGATAGTTCTAAAAAATCGTCTGAAAAGATTGCCGGTGTGATTGATAAACTTCAAATTGTCTTTGATGAGACAAAGGAAGCTTCCGGAAAGGCAGGAGAAATTGTACAGACGCAGAAAACTGCAGTAGAGGGTATTAGAGATTCGTTTGGACAAATGAGTAGTAATATGGAAGTGCTCCTAAGGAATATCGAGCGCAGTATCTGCGATATGGATGAAATGGACGAATACCGTAAGGATACCTTGACTTCCTTTGAAAGTATTTCGGCAGTATCAGAGCAGACAGCAGCATCCTCCGAAAGCGTGAGTGAAACCATGAGCAATCAGTCACGATGTGTGGATGAACTGCTTTTGGCAACAAATGAACTGGAAAGAAAGAGGAAAGAGCTCTTACGTGCTATTGATAAATTTATCGTATAGCAGCAGATGAAGTAAGGAAAAATGAAAGAAACTGCCACAGAACGCAAAATTCTGTGGCAGCCTTTTTATGAGCTTTTAATACTGGTATTGATGGGAAGATTTATGGTTACTGATGTACCCATTCCGGGGGCACTTGTGATATGCATACCATATTCTTCACCGTAAAACAGTTTTATACGGTTGCGTATGTTCGATAGTCCGATACTGGTCTTCGTACCGCCTGTTTTCTGGGTGAGCTTATCGGTCAGTTCCCTGAGCCGGTCGGGCGTAATACCCTTGCCGTTATCTGTGATGGTAATCAACATGGTATTTTTATCCTGTAATGCAATGACAATATCGATGTGTACCTTTTGCGTGATGGATTCGAGACCGTGTATCACCGCATTTTCCACGATGGGCTGCAGAAGCATCGGCAGGATAGGACACTCAGAAGGATTAATGGCAGAATCTACGTTGATGGCATACTCCAGCCTTTCTTCAAAGCGAATCTGCTGAATTTGCAGGTAAACGTCTACATATTCCAATTCCTTGTCCAAAGTGGTGGAGTTTACCATGGTATTGTCCAGGACATACCGCATGGATTTTGCCAGAAGAAGGGTTGCATCCGCCACCTGGGCAGCATCAGCCTCCAGCGCCAGCATTCGAATGGTTTCTAATGTGTTATAAATAAAGTGGGGGTTGATCTGATTGCTTAAAAGCTTATATTTCATCTTGCTCTGTTCGTTGATAAATTCCTGTTCTTTGATCTGGGCCTCATACATCATGGCATCCTTCTTTTTGATGTCCTCAATCAGAGCCTTTAAATCCTCAAAGGTTTCCGTCAATTCATCGTCTCCTTTGAGAGAATCGATAATATCATCATAATTGCCGTCTTTTGCACCCTTCATGGAGGCCCTTAAGGCGATAATACGTTTGCTTAAGTAGGAAGCGTAAATAATAATGCCTAAAAGTGCAACTACGATAACACCAATCGTGATGGCAGCATTGGTAAAACCTATTGTCAGCATTCTGCTGCGTGCATTTAAATCCATTGTATAGATATAGAGCGTGTCGGAGGTGTTGTAAACGGGAAGGGAGGAGATATATCCCAAAACCTTCTTTCCTTCATAATCAAAAAGTCCCTGGGCGGAATAGTATTTTGTACTGTAATCAATTTCCACAGGCATGGGAGTTTCCTGTAGGGAACGTATGGTAGAAAAAAAGATATTGCTGTCGTTTATCGTAAGCATGGTGGAAAGAGAATTGTTCTGTATACGGTTGCGCAGATAATTGGAACTGACGGTGATGACAACGATAGCGGGATAGCGTGAATCCTTCAGGGGGAAAGAGCGAATTAGGGCCAATTCCGGATTGTCCTTGTTTCGGTTGACACTTGTGTATATTCCCCAGACCGCACTGGCAGGAACCTCTGCTTTGATAAAGCATTCATCCAGAACATCCTGTGTCGCGGCAGTAATGTAAGTTCCTTCTTTTACGTAGGGATTGGTCGTATAAATATGAAGAGAAGATATGGACGTATTTTTGGCCAGAATGGATTCGATACGTGAGTAGGAGGCTTCAGGAAAAAGGGAAGTGGATTGACTATCTCCCTGTTCCATCAGGTATTCCTGAAGGGAACGGTCCTCCAGTATTTCATCCGAGAGGTTGGAAATGTTGATAAAGCAGTCTGTCAGAATGGATTTTACGCGCAGATTATCAGACTCTATCTGGCTTGCTGATTGTGTGTAAAGCGTATTGTAAGAGTATATTACCAGAAAAAGTCCCACTATCAAAACCGGCAATACCACGATTAAAGTTAGGCGGAGGCACATTTCCTTAGCGATTTTGGATGAATTGGAAAATTTCTGTCGATTTTTTTTCATGATTTTTACGTTTTGCTTCTCCTGTATTCAAGTGGTGATAACTGCATCTGCTTTTTGAATTTAAGGTGAAAATAATCCACACTTCGATATCCTACAAGCTCAGCAATATCATACACCCTCAGGGTAGGGTCTGCCAATAGCTCACAGGCTTTTTCAATCCGGATCTTATCCAGGTAGGTATTGAAGGAACATCCCATTTTTGCATTAAAAATCTGCCCGAGATAAGAGGTATTGTAGCCAAAAGCGGTTGCAATGGTTTCCAGGCGGATATTGTCCATGTAGTTGTTTTGAATAAAGTAAATCACATTATCAATGGTAGACTGCTTTGTATATAAGCAATTGGCCTTTAAAACTCTGTCAAACTGCTCCAGGAAAAAGGAGGTTATTTCGTACAGGTAGTGTTTTTCACGAATCGTGTTAATAATCTGTGAGTTGGTGGAAAAAGAAATCTCTGTGGTGTATATATGAGTTATTTTTTCTTTAATCTGCAATAGCAGATCTGTCATGAAAAGCTTTATGGCATCTGCTGTTTCAGAAGAAAAATAAAGCTTTTCCGTGAGTTCCTCGATGGCTCTGATGAGACCGTTTCGGTTGGCTGCCTGAATATAATTGGAAAAGAGACAGGTGTATTCCTCAAGGATGTCGTCACCCAAAGGAACAGCGTTGGGAGTAATGCCGCTCAACGCTTCGTAGCCCAGTGTATGCTGCCCTTTTTTACAAAAAAAACGCCGCTGCATAAGCTGTTTAGCATCCAGATAGGATTCACGGATATCCTTTGCAGATTCCACCACTTTTCCGTAAGCGATGAACAGGGAGTCCAGGGGAGAGCCTTTTTGGGGCTTCATGTCGCGGTTGTAATGCTCTAAAAATTCCCTGAACTTTAAGACAGCATGTTCGCTTTTTAAAACGATAACCTCACTGTTGTCTAACATAATAGTGGAAAAGGAATTCTGATTTTTATTGGCAACGCGCAAAAGCTCTGAAAAATCATAGGAAGTCTCAGAGGAATTATGGTGGAATTTCTCATAGATGACAACCTGATAATAGCCGGTGTCCATATGAATATCAGCAAGGTCAATCCGGGAGAAATTACAGGTTCCCAAAAGGATTTCTTTTATGATAGTATCGGAGGCCTTTTCCCTGTATAAATCTATGGTCTGTTTGTCGGATATTTCGTGATTGATCTGTTCGGCCAGGGAAACCAATTCCTGCTCTAGAAGCTTGCTTTCCACAGGTTTACGGAGATAGTATTTTACGTTATGGCGGAGTGCCTCCTGGGCATAGGTGAAATCGGAATAGCCGCTTAAGATAATGACCTTTCCATTATAGCCTGCGGCACGTGCTCTCTTGATGACTTCAAGCCCATCTATTTCAGGCATTTTGATGTCGAGAAGGACTACCTGAGGGTTGTTTTTGAGTATAAATTCCAGTGTGCTTATGCCATCACCTGTTTCGCCGGCGATGCAAAAGCCTAAGCTTTCCCAATCGACCAGCTTCTTGATACCACGCCGAATAATAGGCTCATCGTCCGCTATCAAAACAGTAAACATCCAAGACCCTCCTTAGCATTTCACAACCGTATTTGTAAAGTTATGATTGGAACAAAAATATTTCCGGCGAGCATACGGGGATGATAAATGGTTATTATCATAATACCAAAAAAACAATATAAAGGGAAGAAAATGAAACGGTTATCTTTTTTATTTTGGAAGAATAGCATGTTTTTTTATGCTTCACCGGAAAAATCTTGTGTAATCTAATAATAAAAAATAGTGAATTTTTTTACTACAACATAATTCTAGATTTATTACAGTAAAAATTCTAGGTTTTTTGAGGAAGAGCAAGCAGGACTGTAAAAGGCGGAAAAATGATTGTAAAAGCACTGTGTTTTATGATAAACTTACAGCTAAAGGAGAAAAGCGATGGGAAAGAAAGTTGTAAGCGTGCTTCTAAGCCTTTTTATGATAGCTTCCGCATTGACGGGGTGTGGAAAAAGCATAAGAAATACGACGGGTAGCAGTGTATCCGAAGGAGAAGATAAATACCCGGAATTCATTACGGTAGACGTATTCGATGCACAATCCAATTACCAGGGCATTCAAGGCGGCTGGTTTGGACAGATTGTGAAGGATAAGTTCAATATGGAGTTAAATATAGTAGCGCCGAATGTTGCGGGTGGCGGGGAGACCCTGTATCAGACCAGAAGCGCAGCAGGTAATCTGGGGGATTTGATTATTTCCCAGATGACGGGCGGTAAACTGCAGGATCTGGTATCGGCAGGCCTTGTAATAGATATGAGCAATTATATGGATGGGCAGGTCCATTTGAACAGCTATATGGATGCAATCCAAATGACCAATGAAAGTCTGGTGGACACGGATGGCATTTGGGGAATCCCCTCCGAAGTGACCGGGCAGGATGCTACGGATATGCTGAACACTACTGCTTTAAATAGCGGTATTTATCTCAGATGGGATTTATATAAAGAGCTGGGCTATCCGGAAATGGAGACCTATGAAGACCTGCTGTATGTCATGGCGGACATGCAGGCAATTGCGGGAGTCAGTGACAGTGGTAAGCCTGTATATGCTTTTTCCCTATTTAAAGACTGGGATAGTCATATGATAAAGGCTGCACAGGATATTCCCAGCGATTACGGCTGGTCAACCGAAAGTTTTGTGCTGCAAAAAGCAGACGATTCGGAAGAACCGATCGATTTTCTGGCAGAGGATTCTCCTTATATTCGCAATTTGAAATTCTATTTTCTGGCAAATCAAATGGGACTATTAGATCCGGAATCTACGACGCAGAACTATGATACCCTGCAAAGTAAGTATGAAGATGGGGCAGTGTTGTATTCTCCATGGCCATGGCAGGGTCCTGCCGCTTATAATACGACGGAACATACCGATGCGGGAAAGGGCTTTCAGACGGCATCTATCGATGATTTGCAAATCAGGGAATGGGGCTGTTATGTTGCCGGCAATCCGGAAGCAGGTATCATGGTGGGAAGTCAGGCACAGGATCCGCAGAGAATGGTTGACTTTATTAACTGGCTCTATTCCCCGGAGGGCATCCAGTTGCAGTGGTTCATGATGACGGATGAAATGTATGAAATGAGTGATGAAGGACCGATGTTAACGGAGTTGGGTAAGTCGGCATTGATTGACGGAGATGCCATGATGCCTGAGGTATATGGCGGAGGCTCCTATAAGGACGGCAAGCCGAAGCTCAATTTTAAGGTAGTAGCTTTAAGTGAAATCAATCCGGAGACGGGTTATCGATATGCATACCAGACTTGGGATTCTTATGTGGAGGAGGTTTCAAGCTCTGTGGATAAAGACTGGCAGGATCACATGGGGGCATCCACTGCTGCGGAATATTGGCAGAATACCGGTAAAATATGCATTGCACCCGGCATAGCGTATTCTTCACCTCCGGATTCGAGCGACATTGCGACTATGCGTACGCAGATTGCCGAAATCACAAAAGAGTATTCCTGGAAAGCCATTTATGCTGCGGATGAAGCAGAGTTTAATGAGATAATCGATGAAATGAGAAAAACGGCTGTGGGACTCGGCTATAATGAGGTGGTTGCAGTGGATATGCAGAATGCGGCTGACTTAAAGGCAGCAAGAGAAAAAGCGGGGCAATAACAAAACCAATATAACACAAAAACAGTGCAAGAAAATAGGTTGTTTATGGAAAAAGTGCATTGTAAAATAATACCAGCATGAAAAAGAATAATGCCGTAAAACGCATGGAAGGGGCAGTATGAACAGAAAAAGACTATTCAATGATAACT
>JBJFCM010000004.1:0-4167 GCA_051888955.1 Lachnospiraceae bacterium
TATCCTATGATGTTTTTTGGTAGAAGTGCTGCAACACATTATGCACCTTATACCTGTTTTTGGTTTTACGTCAAGATGGTTTTTATAAATGATTAATAATTTAATTTCTTCGCCAAAAAACTTGAAATATGTTTGATTTGAAGATAAAATAATTAAAAAAATAAAGTGATATGGAAGAAAAGGGGTATTATCATGAAACATGTTGAGATAGATGAAATTGATAAGAAAATCATGCGTCTGCTACAGGAGAATGCACGTATGCCGGTTAAAGAAATCGCAAAAGAAGTGTTCCTTTCTTCTCCGGCGGTATCCAGCAGAATCAGTAATCTGGAAAAGCTGGGGTTCATCTGTGGGTATAGTGCGATAATCAATCCGACAGCGTTGGATTATCATGTGAAGGCTTTTATCAATCTGGAGGTTGCCCCCACAGATAAGAAGGAATTTTATCCTTATATCAAGGAATGTCCCTGTGTGCTGGAGTGCAACTGTGTTACAGGTGATTATTCGATGATCTTGGAGGTGGTATTTCATACTACCGATGAACTGGACCAGTTTATTAACGAGCTGCAGCGCTTTGGGCGTACTAAGACCCTGATTGTCTTTTCTACCTCGGTGGAGAGAAGGGGAGTCGAGATTATATAAAAATGCAAGGCTAAGAAGGAGGTACCCATGGCACGAAAGATGTTCTGTGAAATCGGTCCTGTCTGTTATCGCATCTCTGTTGCAAAATGCCGGCTCGTCAGGCATATAAAAGATGCTTTCGGGAGAGAAAGCTTTTCCTGCAAAAAGCAGGATGAAAAGCTGCCTGTTTTAGTATACAGCCACAAATCCCTGATCCGCAGAAAGCTTGGCAACGTGGATCTACAGTTACAGGAGAATAAAGCAGTGAATCTTGCCCTGACCACACCGAAGGTAAACGGTATTTTGATTCGGCCAGAGGAGACCTTTTCCTTTTGGCAGCTGGTTGGGAAAACGAGCGCGGGGAAGGGATACAAGGAAGGGCTGGTTATCAGCTGCGGCACTCCCCAGAGAGGGATTGGAGGCGGGCTGTGCCAGTTTACAAATCTGCTTCACTGGATGGTGCTGCATTCGCCACTTACCGTCACAGAATTGCATCACCATGACCAGTATGACCTGTTTCCCGATTTCGGAAGGCAGGTGCCTTTTGGAACAGGCACCTCCATTATGTATAACTATCTGGACTACCGGGTGAAGAACAATACAGCACTGACCTTTCAGATTATGGTTTGGGTAACGGACACCTACCTTTGTGGGGAATTGCGTTGTAATGAGCCTATAGATGAGAGCTGGCATATTGCATGTGAAGAGGAATTTTTCTCCAGGGAAGGGGATACTGTTTATCGGAACGGTAAAGTGTATCGACAGACTTACGATAAAAAGAGTGGTGTGATGCTCTCGAAGGAATTGCTGCGGGAAAATCATGCGAAGGTCATGTATGATACGGAAAGATTAGAAATACAAAATCGATAGAAAGGATGGCTGCCGATACAGGCACAAAATGTCGATGAATGCGGGTTCCTGCGATATGGTTTGGTTGTAAAGGAAGGGAAAGAATGCTACCATAAAATTAAACAAAGAAAGGCAGGGATAGCTTATGGAAATGAAATATTATGTATGTGAATCATGTGGGAAAATGATAGTGATGGCAACGGAATGGGATACAACAGTTCCTACCGTATGCTGTGGCAAGCAAATGAAGGAACTGGTTCCGGGAACCTCCGACGGTGCGGTGGAAAAGCACGTGCCGGTAGTGACCATAGAGGGCAATCAGGTCACCGTGAAGGTTGGCTCGGTGGAGCATCCCATGATAGATACCCACTACATAGAGTGGATAGCCATTGAAACCAAAGAAGGGAATCAGATGAAGCAGTTACATCCCGGGGATAAGCCGATAGCGGTATTTACGCTTACCGACACGGACAGTTTTATAACAGCTTATGAATACTGCAACATCCATGGTTTGTGGCAGGCATAAAAATGAGTAGGTCAGCACTATCATAGAATGCAAAAGGAATGGGAAAGGCAGGGGACGGAAATCCTCTGCTTTTTATGTTGTAGAAAATTTCTATGATGTAAAAAATCAAATTTTTCTGATTCTTTTTCCGCATTTGTATTATAATAAGAGACAGGATGGAAATTAAATAAAAAGGAGCGTTTCTTATGAATATTTTATTTTTTGGAACAAAAAGCTATGATAAAGAATTTTTCGAAAAGCTGATAGGCAGCGGGGCTTATCATGATTTGGAGATAACTTTTATCGAACCAAATCTGACACCGGAGACGGCAAAACTGGCAGACGGATATGAGGCGGTTTGCGCTTTTGTCAATATGGATATTTGCGAAAAAACCATTTGCACCCTGCAGAAATGCGGCGTAAAGCTGATTTTGATGCGCTGTGCGGGATTTAATAATGTGGACCTCGATGCGGCGAAGAAATGCGGAATGACCGTGATGCGTGTGCCGGGCTATTCCCCGGAGGCAGTAGCAGAGCATGCAATGGCGTTGGTGCTTACGGCGGACAGGCATATGCACAAGGCATATATCAAGTGCCGTGAAAATAATTTTAACCTGGCAGGTCTGATGGGCGTGAATCTGTATGGGAAAACAGCCGGCATCGTAGGAACCGGTAAGATTGGTGCGGCAATGGCAAGAATCTGCCGCGGTTTTGGGATGCGTGTAATCGGCTATGATATGTATCCCAATAAGAGCCTGGATTTTGTAGAATATGTCGATTTCGACCATCTGCTTGCGGAAGCGGATTTGATTTCTCTTCACTGTCCTCTGACGGAGGAGAACTATCATATGATCAATAAGGATACCATTCAAAAAATGAAGGATGGGGTCATTTTAGTCAATACCTCCAGGGGAGCGTTGATCAAGACAGAGGATTTGATACAGGGCATCAGGGATGAAAAGTTTTTTGCAGTAGGTCTGGATGTGTACGAGGAGGAGACCGGTACGGTATATGAGGATATGTCGGACCGGATACTGGAGCATTCCACTATGGCAAGGCTGCTTTCCTTCCCCAATGTCATGGTGACTTCTCATCAGGGCTTCTTTACACAAGAGGCACTACAGGCTATCAGCCAGACTACCATGGACAATGCACTTGCATTTGTGGAAGGCAGGAAAAATGGGAACGAGCTGTAAAGGAAAGGTATATACCAATGAAAAGTGCAGAAGATTTACGGGCCTTGCTGGATAAGATTGACAGAAGAGGATATCCGGCCTATAAGGAGACAAAAGGGGCTTATACTTTCGGAAAATATGTCTTAAGCATTGACCATGTGCAGGGAGATCCTTTCGCATCCCCTTCTAAAATCAGTATTTGGGTGTCGGGCAGGGAAGCGGGCTTCCCGGCTGTTCTTTATAAGGAAAAGCACAGGAGGATTGCTTTGCAGGATTATCTGCTCAGACAGTTTGGACGGCAGGTAGATGCATTTTCCTTTCAGGCGAAGGGCTCCGGAAAGAGCGGACTCATGGGAGTGAGCCGGCCCGGTCAGGAGATTTTGGAAAGAAGCGCCTGCCAGGTAGAAGAGAAAACAGGAGATATCCTTATCCGCATGGAGGCAGGCTTTCCGGCCAACGGGCGGACGGTCAATGCAGGGGAGTTAAAGAAAATACTGTTTGACTATCTGCCGGAATGTGTGAAAAAGGCTTTGCTCTATCAATCGCTGCGTCCGGAAAAGCTGGAAGAAAATGCATTCCTTGCAGATGATCAGCGTTATATCCGGGAAGAGATGGAGCGACGGGGCCTGGTAGTATTTGTGGCAGACGGTGCCATCCTTCCCAGGGAGTCCGGTGTGTCGGACCGCCCCATGAAAAATGCAGTGGCCTTTCAGGCTCCGGATTCGCTGGCGGTTACTATGCAGCTTCCTCATAAGGGCAGCCTCAGGGGGATGGGAATACGGCAGGGCGTTACTATGATTGCCGGTGGCGGATATCATGGCAAATCCACGCTGTTAGCGGCTATAGAACGGGGCGTTTATAACCATATTCCGAAAGATGGAAGAGAATATGTCATGACAAGGGATTCTGCCATGAAAATCTGGGCAGAGGATGGCAGAAGCATTAAAAAGGTGGATATTTCCATGTTTATAAATGAACTGCCAAACGGAAAGGATACAAAAGCCTTTTATTCAGAAG
>JBJFCM010000005.1:0-19671 GCA_051888955.1 Lachnospiraceae bacterium
CTGCCATATTGCTCTGCAATGTTAAAAAATTCCGTATTTACAGGGCCGGGACAGACTGCTGTCACATAAATTCCACGATAAGCCAGTTCCCGGTTCAATGCCCTGGAAAGACTGAGTACATAGGATTTCGTAGCTGCATATACTGCAAAGTCAGGCTGCGGAAGGAAGGCTGCACCGGATGCCATCTGGATAATACGGCTGCCCTTTGCCATATAAGGCAAAGTAATATAGGTCATCTTTGTCAGAGCCTCACAGTTCACCAGCAGCATCTCCAACTGTTCCTCCAAAGGGATATCTTCAAAAGAGCCCATCAGCCCAAAGCCTGCCGCATTAATCAGCATACGTACCGTGACATCGGACTCCTCCAAGAGCATTTCAAAGTCATCCATGGCATACTCGTCCGTTACATCCATGACAACCAGTCTGGTGTTATGTTCCATCACCTTTGCAAGCTCATTAAGCCGCTCTTCTCTGCGTGCAACCAGCCAGATTTCATCAATGTTGGAAAAGGCAGTATCAATCTGTAATGCAAATTCCAGTCCGATGCCGGAAGAAGCCCCGGTAATAATAATGATATTCTTCATAATAAATTCGCCTTTCTTTTATTTTTTGTTGGATGTGTCTTTCTTTTTATGGACATTCCGAATGGTCTTTTTCTTTCCTGCTTTTTCTTTTGTTCCTTTCAAAGTTTTACCGGAAATATTTGTTTTTTCCTTTTCATAGCTCATCTTTCTGGGGCGAACCAGGCAATGCTTATCAAAACCGATTAAATCTTCTCTTCCCGCAAGGCGCAGTGCTTCACATACCAGTTCGTAATTTTTCGGATTCCGGTACTGGATAAGAGCACGCTGCATGGCCTTTTCATGGGGATTTTTGCATACGTATACAGGCTTCATATCTCTGGGGTCCAGCCCCGTATAATACATCACTGTGGATATCGTAGAGGGTGTTGGATAAAAATCCTGTACCTGCTCCGGCATATATCCAAGATCCCGTAAGTACTCTGCCAGCTCTATAGCTTCTTTTAAGGTGGAACCCGGATGGGAACTCATCAGATAAGGAACCAGATACTGTTTTAACCCCAACTGTTCATTCAACTTTTTATATTTGGCGGTAAATCTTTCATATACCGCATTTTCCGGTTTTCCCATACGCTTCAGCACCGCATCGGAAATATGCTCCGGCGCTACTTTTAACTGGCCGCTGACATGGTACTGTACCAGTTCTTTGAAAAAGCTGTCGTCGGCATCGGCCATCATATAGTCAAAACGGATACCGGAACGGACAAAGACTTTTTTTACTCCCGGCAATTCCCGTAGCTTGCGCAATAAGGCAAGATAATCGGAATGGTCTACTGTCAGATTCTGACAGGGCTTGGGGAAGAGACACTGTTTGTTTTTACAGACACCATACTTAAGCTGTTTTTCACAGGAAGGCTGCCTAAAATTGGCAGTCGGGCCTCCAACATCATGAATATACCCCTTGAAATCCTTATCCTTTGTCAGAAGCTTTGCTTCCTCGATAATGGACTCATGACTTCTGGTCTGTATGATTCGACCCTGATGGAAAGTCAGTGCACAAAAGCTGCAGCCCCCAAAGCAGCCGCGGTTGCTGATGAGGGAGAACTTAATCTCTGCAATGGCAGGTACACCGCCCTTTTCTTCATACATAGGATGATAGGTTCGCATATAAGGCAGCGCATATACCTCATCCATTTCCTCCGTGGTCAGAGGTGGCTGAGGTGGATTCTGTACCACATAGATACCCCCCGGGTATCCTTCTATCAGTGTTTTTCCGGTAAAGGGGTCGGTGCTTTCATACTGTATGGCAAAGCTTTCCGCATATTTTGCCGGATTCTCCTTCATGGAATCATAATCCGGCAGCATGCGCCCGTCATAGATATTTTCCGTAGTCTTAGTCTTGTAGACCGTACCGGGAATGAAGGTGATATCCCGGACTGCAATGCCGCTGTTTAAGGCATCCGCAATTTCCACGATGCTCTTCTCTCCCATCCCGTAGGAAATCAGGTCCGCCTGACTGTCCAAAAGAATGGAACGTTTAAATTTATCCGACCAGTAATCGTAATGTGCCATACGCCGCAGGCTGGCTTCAATACCGCCGATGATAATGGGAACATCCTTATAGGTACGGCGTATCAGATTACCATATACAACCGTGGCATAATCAGGGCGTTTTCCACTTTCTCCGCCCGGCGTGTAGGCATCACTGCTTCTTCTCTTTTTGGACACGGAATAATGGTTGACCATGCTGTCCATATTGCCGGAACTGATTAAAAAAGCCAACCTTGGCTTTCCCAGAATCGTAATGCTTTTATCATCCTTCCAGTCCGGCTGGGAAATGATACCTACGCTGTAGCCGTGGGCCTCCAATACCCTGCTGATAATGGCATGCCCAAAAGAGGGATGGTCCACATAAGCATCCCCCACCACGTACACAAAATCCAACTGCTCGATATTTCTTTCTTCCATATCCTGTTTACTGACAGGTAAAAATCCGTTGTTCAACGATTGTCCTCCCAAACTGCTGCATCCAGCAGTTCATAATAATTTTCTATGAAAAAATCTGCCATACGAGACTTTTCTTCCCTGATATCTTTGGAATATTCGTCCTCTACAGCACATACCCGCATACCGGCAGCCTTACCGGCCTGTATCCCGGGAATGATATCCTCAAACACCAGACATTTTTCCGGCGCTACACATAAGCGTTCGGCCACGGCAAGATAAATATCCGGTGCAGGCTTTCCTTTTTGTACCTCACAGGCTGTCATGATGCAGGAAAAATAATCATAAAGGGAAAGTGCCTCGGCTACATTCTCCACAAGCTCTCTGGAATTGCTGGTAGCCACTCCCAGCTTTATATGATGTGCTTTGCAATATTGTAAAAAAGGCAGCGCCCCTTCCTTGAAAGGAACCTCATAACGATATTTCTCACATGCCATCGCATTCCAGTCTTGTTTTATAATTTCCAGACTGTCCGCAAGCTGAAACCGCTCTTTGAAGTAGACAGCTGTTTCCGAGAAGCTCATCCCTTCGATTTTCGATTGGAGGCCGGGTGGCGGGGTGATGCCAAACCGCCCCAGATATTCCACATCGATTGCATGCCACATCCACATGGAATCTATCAGGGTACCATCCATATCAAAGATCATTGCCTCAAATTCCGGCAGTATTTTTTGGAGTGGATTGGGGGTAATATTCATAAAAGCTTCTCCTGTTTCAATGCTTGTAATTCTTCTGGGTTAAGAGGTCTGAAGGTTCCCTTTTCTAAATCTTTGGGCAGATGCAACGGTCCCATGGACAGGCGCTTTAAATAAATGACTTCGTTGTCCACCGCTTGCAGCATCCTTTTAATCTGGTGAAAACGGCCTTCCCGGATTGTGAGCTCAATCTGCGTGTCGGAAAGCTCTTTTACCAAAGCAGGAAGCGTAGGTACATCGTCCCCGATGTCCACACCGCCTTCCAGTTTCTTTACATCCTCAGGGTTTAAGGGCTTTTTCAGATGCACCAGGTAGGTCTTGTCCACATGCTTTTTCGGAGAGAGCAGTTTATGTGCCAGTTCTCCATCATCCGTAAGTAATAAAAGTCCTTCTGTATCCTTATCCAGCCGCCCTACCGGAAATAGATTTTTGGTATTTACGCCGGTCAGCAGCTCCATGACTGTCTTCTGGGAACGGTCCTCTGTAGCAGTAATTACGCCGGCAGGCTTATGCAGCATGTAATAATGATATCTGGAAAAGAAAATTTCTTCTCCCCTCAGGGCGATACAATCCTCTTCCTCTTTGACTTTTCTGTCAGCATCCTTTACCGGCAGGCCATTGACGGTAACGAAGCCCTTTTTAATCAGGCTCTTTACTTCACTTCTGGTGCCTGCACCGGCATCACATAAAAATTTATCTAAACGCAATGGAAATGCTCCTTTCACTTTCATTCATTTTATCCGGGGATTTCACATAGGATAGAAATAAGAAAGCCGCTCAAAAATGAGAAAAGCATGAAAACAGCCCTTGTAAAAGCTGGAAAAACCGGTGTCTTCTTATTCCTGTTTGCCTTAATCCTTTTATATCCAAAATTAAGTCTCTACTATGCTGCCATCGGACTGAAGCTCTGGCTGAGCTGTATGGTTCCTGCACTCCTCCCGTTTATGATTCTGTCAGCCATTATGATACGCCAGAATTTGACTGAGAGCTTTGCCGGAATCCTGTATCCTGCTTTTACGCCCTTTCAACTCAGCCGTAACTGTGTCTACTGTATCATTCTTGGATTTTTGTGCGGTTTTCCCATGGGGGCACGCACCATTGCCGGGTTATACGAAAAAAAATGTTTGAATCGAAAGGAAGCTTCCTTTCTGCTTGCCTTCTGTAACAATATCGGTCCGGTTTATTATATCAGCTTTTTGCTGCCTGTAACAGGACTTCTTTCCTCTGAAAAGATGCCTGTTTTACTGTTTGGTATGTATGGGATTCCACTTCTCTACGGGCTTTTTCTACGATATACAGGATTTTTACTGCCAGAGGGCAGCTTTTCACCGGATAAGACCATAAGTCAATCTCTCCATGTGGAGCCTTTTTCAGACAGCCTGGATTCTGCTATGCAGTCTTCCATTGCCGGAATTACCACTCTGGGAGGCTATATGGTCCTGTTCAATCTGCTGAACCTTTTCCCCCATGCACTCTTCCTGCTTTTTGGTATTGCACCTCATGAAGGAATACTGGCCTTACTAAATTGTGGTTTGGAAATCACAAGTGGTATCAGTCGCATTGGTACAAGTGCACCACTGGCAGTTCTGATTATTCTTCCTTTAGGAGGACTTTCCTGTATCGCCCAGACTAAAAGCGCCGTTATGAGCACTGACCTTTCCATGGGCAATTATTTACTACATAAAAGTATCCAGACTGTGCTTACCGCCCTGTACTATTTTGCTTTCTTCCGTTTCCTCTTCTGACGCTTTTTTTGTACCAATATGATATTAGTAATCAACAAAGCAATAAAAAGTATACCGGCCACAAGTAGACATAATTTCAAGAAATCCAGAAAGGAAACCGATGCAGCCTCTTCCTCTTCTCTCACGGGAGCTTTAAAACCGGCATATTCCCCTGTGTCAGAGGTTGTTTCTTCTATTAAAGGGCTTTCTGTTTCCTCCGGTTCTATGATTTCGTCCGGTGTGCTGACAAATACCGGAAATCCGGATAACAGGTTGCTGTCCGTATATCTGTCATACTGGTTGATGGCTCGTACGATTACAAACGGGCTAATTCCGTTCGGTACATCAATATCCAGAGTGAAGGTATCCGGACTGTAGTCAGCCATCACATCCGTATCCGGCCAGGGAAGATAGGGTGTATAGGTCTCTCCCCCATCTATGCTGTAGGAATAATAAAGCATAGGTGAATCATAGTCTTTGGCAGTTACTGTAACTCCTATTCTTTGCCCTTCTAAGTCTACATAGGTTTCTTCAATCATGCAGATGTCCGGGTCGGTGGTATCCGCCTGGACATATAAAGACCCCTGTGTCAGGGATGGCATTTTATCGTAGTCACTGTAATCCACAGATAAAATTTCGCTCTTCAGTCCAAAATACTTGGCAACGGAGGTAGCATCCGCAATACCGAAGGCAATCAAGTCCTCTTCAGAATCGCAAAATCCCACATCTGTTTCATGGTCGATGTGGCAGTGCTCGATTAACGCTGCCGGAATATCATACTCTTCACAATAACGAAGAATTCCGTAATAATCGGTTCCTTTGTCGTTAAACCGCGTTTTGACACCACGGATAAAAAGCCCCATATCCCGCATGGTATCCATCTGTACACAGCCAAATCGATACCCTTCCCTGTTTGGCTCTCCAAATGCAGAAACCCATACCTCCGAGCCAAAAAGCTTGTTCTCAGGAGACATATTAAAATGTAGGCAAAACAAGAAATCCGCATTTACAGAAGCCGCAAAATCGGCACGCTCCTGAATCGTCATATTGGTATCCGCAGAAGTGTGCGTCATGTAAACGGTTACGTCCTCGTATTTGGAAAGTTCCTCATACATGGCATTTGCCACCGTCATATTCATCTCTTTTTCCAAAAATCCATTATAATCTGCTCCCAGATTTTCACCGCCATGTCCGGGATCAATCACGATTATAAGCTCTCCATCCGTATCCAAAGGATATGTAAACCCGCTGGCTTTTGTCTGCATTGGCAACAACATGACCAAAAACAATATCAACCCTGCCATTGCAATGTTTTTTTTATATCTTTTCATAAAGCCCCTTTTGTTTTTTATTCTGTCAGCTTCACAGAAATTTCCTATGAAGTAAAAAAGCGGTTCCCGGTAACATGAAGTTTTCCGGAAACCGGCTTAATTGCTTTTTTGTATCGTTACTAAATCCAACCGAAATGAAAGGTATCAAATCACATCCAGCCCGTCCTTATCAGGCTCATCCAAATCTTCTACTATGTCGTCGTCGGAAGGATGCAGTTCCGCACGATTGGATTGAATAATATCATGATAGTGGTTAAGATTACCAATCAAAGTATCATAATTGGAAACGGCAGCCTGCGAGGAAGCTTCGATAATGTTTTCCAGATTGGCCAGCATATCATCCATGTACTGCATAGCAGACATGCGGACACTATTGGCCTCCATGGTAGCATTATCCAAAATCTCCTGGGCCTGTCTGGTAGCCATGGTCACTACCTCATTTGCCTGCGCATATGCCTGCTGCATAATCTCATGCTCATTGATAAGCTGATTGGTCTGAATGGTTGCTTCCTTTACCAAAGCCTCGGCTTTGGCCCGGGCATCGTTCAGTATCGCTTCCTTATTGCTGATAATCTTCTGGTAGCGCTTGATTTCATCCGGCGTCTTCATACGCAGCTCTCTCAAAAGCTCATCTATTTCATCCTTATTGACGATAATCTTGGTGCTGGAAAACGCCTGTGGCTTACAATTGTCAATATATTCTTCTATTTCATCAATTAACTGTTCGATTCTGCTGCTCATTATATTCCTCCTCGTGAATAGCGTAAGCTCCTGTGATAGTCTGTCTAACGTACTATTCCGTATTTTTTATATACCATATCTGCCACAAAATCAGGAACACACTGTGAAATATCACCGCCAAAGCTTGCAATCTCCTTGACACTGGAAGAACTTAAATAAGCATACTCCAGACTGGTCGTTAAAAACATGGTATCAAGCTGCTCCTTGGATAATACACGATTGGTCTGAGCTATCTGCAATTCATATTCGAAATCGGTAATAGCCCGCAGTCCCCGAATGGCTACCTGAATGTTATTTGCCCTGGCATAATCAATCAGCAGACCGCTAAAAGAGTCCACCTTCACATTGGGCAAATCTTTTGTTGCTTTCTCTAATATCTTAACACGTTCTTCCACAGAAAACAACGGATTCTTTGTTTTATTGTTGAGAACACTGACTGTCAATTCATCGAAAATAAGTGCGGCACGTCTGATTACATCAAGATGACCGTATGTTACAGGGTCAAAGCTTCCCGGATAAACAGCACGTTTCATAAAATCCCTTTCTATCACTCTGCTTTTTGCAGAAACATATGCTTATTGGTTTTGTATTTTTTTTCTTTTACAATGCGGTAACCTAATGTTTCCACATAAGAGAAATCGGTGTGCAAATCTGCCTCTACAATGATGAGGGTATCCTCTGTTACGTAGCGGTAACCATTCAGGGCGGAAAGCACCTGCTTCTCCAGTCCCTGCTCATAGGGCGGATCCATGAATATAATATCCACTTCTTTTTCAAAGATATTATGCAGTGCACTTACCGCATCCTGCTTGAATACAACCGCTCTGTCAGTAAACCTTGTAAATTGCAGATTGTCCTGGATGCAACTGATAGCAGGAGCTGCATTTTCTATAAAGTATGCCTTTTTCGCTCCACGGCTCAAAGCTTCAATACCGATAGCGCCACTCCCGCTGAAGATGTCAACAAACACACTCCCCTGGGTATAAGGCTGCAGCATATTGAACAAGGTCTCCTTGATGCGGTCGGTAGTAGGTCTCGTATCCTGACCCGCAGGAGATTTTAAAGGAAGGCTTCTGGCCGTTCCGGCAATTACTCTCATATATTTGTTATCCTCTTACTTTCGTTCCCTTGCTGTCCCGCTTTCCGAGCTTTAAGCTATTCAGCACAAGATTTTTATTTTTATATTTGATGGTGGACTCTACTGCATTCTGGGTGTAATAGACTGCCTCAATACTGTCCTTTTCGCCCAGCTTCATCCCCCGTACGCCGATGGCTCCTTTTTTCTTTTCAGGAATCTCATCAATGGGAAAACGCAGGAAAAATCCTTCTTTGGACTGCAGTACGATGTTACGCTGTTCCTGGATAACGGATACACTTACCACTTCGTCTCCGTCCCCCAGCTTTGTTGCTGCCACCAGGCGCTTGCTTACATCGAATTCCCCGCCGTCTACAACCTTCATCATAGCCTGCTTTGTGACAAAAACCAGACGGTACAGATTCAATTCTGTCTGACTGGTGACACAGAGAATGTTCTCCTTGTCAGAGCTGTAATTGCTCACATTATCAATAGGGATGCCCTTATCTCGGAATTTTCCAAAAGGAAGATCCATCACCTTGATGGTGTGAAGCTGGCCAATATTGGTAAAAAGACAGATTTTTCCTGTGTTTTTACACTTTACCACATATTTATTCTCTGCATCTGCCGTTTCTTTATTCCGCTCATAGGTCACAAGGTCAACCGTTTTCGCATAGCCAAAACGATCCATCAGGAACATGACCTCCATTTCCTCTATTTTTTTCTCTTCATAAACGGCTTCTTCGGCATTTTCAATTCTGGTTTTTCTGGGACGGGCATATTCCCGCTTAATGGCATCCAGTTCGTTCATGATGACCTGTGCCATGGAATCCTTTCTTGCCAGGATATCCTCATAACGGTAAATATTAGCCATGGTTTCTTCATGTTCGTTGATCAGTGCTTCAATCTCCAGACCAATCAATTTATACAGACGCATTTCCAGTATGGCATTAGCCTGCTTCTCTGTAAACTGCAGCTGGGTTGCCATAATTTTGGATTCTTTGGATTTGAATTTGATGCCGTCGATTTTTCCTTCTACCAGACAGGACTTAGCCATAGCTCTGTCCTTTGAACCACGCAGTATCTCGATAATCAGGTCGATGACATTGCAGGCTTTAATCAGCCCTTCCTGAATCTCTTTTTTCTCCAGTTCTTTTGCCAGCAGCGTCGTATATTTTCTGGTAGCCACCTCAAACTGAAAATCCACGCTGGCCTTGATAATCTGTTTTAAGCCCATGGTTTCCGGCCTGCCATCCGCAATGGCAAGCATATTGACACCAAAGGTATCCTCTAACCTGGTCTTTTTATAAAGCATATTCGTGAAATTATCCACGTCGCAATCCTTTCGAAGCTCAATTACGATGCGAATGCCTTCCTTGGAGGACTGATTGGAAATATCCACGATATCTGCAGTTTTCTTTGTCTCGGCAAGGGCTGCCACATCGGAAAGAAATTTCGCAATGTTGGCGCCAATCATGGTATAAGGAATTTCGGTAATGACAAGGTTGACTTTTCCACCCTTGGCTTTCTCCACTTCCACTTTTCCCCGGATTTTCACCTTGCCTATTCCGGTTTCATAAATTTCCAGAAGCTCATCCTCATTGATTACGATACCACCGGTAGGGAAATCCGGACCCTTGATATACCGCATCAATTCGCGGGTAGAAATATTTTCATCCTTCATATATGCCTTCACGGCATCCACTACCTCAGAAAGGTTGTGAGGGGGGATGCTGGTGGCCATACCTACTGCAATGCCCTCTGAACCGTTTACCAGCAGATTGGGAATCTTTACCGGTAAAACAGAGGGTTCTTTTTCGGTCTCATCAAAGTTGGGGACAAAATCCACCACATCTTTATCCAAGTCCGCTAAAAAGGCTTCCTGGGTAATCTTCTGAAGACGCGCCTCCGTATAACGCATGGCAGCGGCACCGTCTCCCTCAATATTGCCAAAGTTGCCGTGCCCATCAACAAGAGGCAGTCCCTTTTTGAAATCCTGTGCCATGACTACCAGCGCTTCGTAGATGGAACTGTCACCGTGCGGATGGTATTTACCCATGGTATCGCCGACGATACGGGCACTCTTCCTGTAGGGCTTGTCATAGCGGATACCCAGCTCATACATATCGTACAGGGTACGTCTCTGAACGGGCTTTAAGCCATCCCGCGCATCGGGCAGGGCTCTTGCCACAATAACGCTCATGGCATAGTCAATAAATGATTTCTGCATCAAATCAGAATATTCTGTTCGTATAATTCTTGTTTCGTCCATTTAAAATTCTCCTAAATGTCCAGTTCCGCATCCTGTGCGTGCTCATGGATAAAGGCCCTTCTGGGCGGGACATCCGTTCCCATTAAAAGCTCGGTAATTTCGGAAGCCATACGGGCATCCTCAATCTCAATCCGTTTTAAAAGCCGGGTTTCCGGGTCTAATGTAGTTTCCCAAAGCTGGGAAGCATCCATTTCGCCAAGACCTTTGTAGCGCTGTAGTGTAAAGGGAGTCTTATGTGTCTTCCTATACTTTTCCAACGCCTTATCATCGTAAAGATATTCTTCGTCTCCTTTACTCGGCATGGCCTTGTAAAGAGGCGGCATGGCCTGATACACATGGCCTTCATAAATCAGTTCAGGCATAAAACGATAGAACAGAGTAAGCAACAGGTTGCTGATGTGGGCACCATCTACGTCGGCATCCGCCATAATAATGATTTTATCATAGCGAAGTTTGCTGATATCAAAATCATTGCCGTAGCCTTCTGAAAAACCACAGCCGAAGGCATTGATCATGGTCTTGATTTCCGCATTGGCAAGCACCTTGTCGATACTGGCCTTCTCCACATTCAAAATCTTGCCACGGATAGGCAGGATTGCCTGAAACATACGGTTTCTTGCCATTTTCGCGCTGCCGCCTGCGGAATCTCCCTCTACAATGAAAATTTCGCATTTAGAGGCATCTTTGGATTCACAGTTGGCCAGCTTACCGTTGCTGTCAAAGGAAAACTTCTGCTTCGTCAGCATATTGGTCTTGGCCTTTTCCTCCGTCTTGCGGATTTTGGCAGCCTTTTCCGCACAGGAGATGACATTTTTCAAAGTCTCCAGATTGCGGTCAAAGAAACGCACCACCTCATCGCTTGTAACCTTGCTGACGACCTTTGCAGCATCCTGGTTGTCCAGCTTGGTCTTGGTCTGCCCTTCAAATCTGGGATCAGGATGTTTTATGGAGACCACCGCCGTCATACCGTTACGTACATCTGCACCGGTAAAGTTGATGTCCTTTTCCTTTAAGATGCCAAGCTCTCTTGCATAGGAGTTGATTACATTGGTAAATGCACTCTTAAAACCGGTAAGATGGGTGCCTCCCTCCGCATTGTAAATATTGTTGCAAAAACCAAGTACGTTTTCATGGAATTCATTGACATACTGGAAAGCTACCTCAACAGAAATCCCCTCACTTTCACCGGTAAAATAGATTACATCGTGAATGGGTTCCTTTAGTTTATTCATATCCCTGATGAAGCCGGTAATCCCTTCCGGTTCATGGAATTCTATATGCTCAATTTCTTCCCTGCGCTTATCCTCATAAATAATAGTTAAGGCCGGATTCAGATACGCGGTTTCATGAAGGCGGCTCTTGACCTCGTCCTCTTTAAAGCGGGTCCTGTCAAAAATCGTATCATCCGGCAGAAAATTAATGGTAGTGCCCGTCTCTTTGGTTTTCCCCACAACGGGTAAAAGCCCGTCTATCAAGTCGATGACGGGAATTCCTTTTTCGTATTTATCTTCGTATATCAGTCCACCATTTTTGACTCTCACAGTCAATCTGTTGGACAGCGCATTTACAACAGAAGAACCTACACCATGCAATCCTCCACTGGTCTTATAAGCGCTATTGTCGAACTTGCCACCTGCATGCAATGTGGTAAAAACCAGACGCTCTGCACTGATACCCTTCTCATGCATACCGACAGGAATACCACGGCCATTATCTTCTACCGTAGCGGAACCATCTTCCTCCAGTGTAACCTTAATCGTATCACAGAAGCCTGCCAGATGCTCGTCCACAGAATTATCCACGATTTCATATATCAGATGATTCAGCCCTTTCGTGGATACACTGCCGATATACATACCGGGACGTTTTCTGACAGCCTCCAACCCTTCCAGCACAGTAATGCTTGACGCATCATAGTTGTTAGCTTTTGCCATTTATCCTACTCCTTTGTTGACATTCCAATCTTTAATAAGATATCTTCTTGCAGCATGCCACAGCCAGAGAACCGGGGCCGATATGGCAGGCTACGCTCAAGGAAAGCGGATCCATATGGATATCGTATCCCGGAAAAGCCTCCTCTACCTCTGCTTTCAGCTGTTCGGCAGCTTCACGATTATAACTGTAAGCGACCTGCAACCAGATACCTTTTTCCTCGGTAAGGCCGCCGAAACGGTTGATGATATCATTCTTTATCGCATTGATCATCATGGACTTTCCCTGGCTGGTGGTGCGCGCCTTGGCAAAGGCATCCAGCTTTTCTCCCTGTATCGTTAACACAGGTTTTAACTTAAGAATCGTGCCCAATGCTGCCGCTGCTGGGGTAATACGACCGCCTTTTTTCAAGTAGTACAGAGTATCCAGCATGATATAAATACTGCTGTTGAACTTATCCTTTTCCAGGAAATCTTTAATCTCTGCCCCACTTAAGCCTTTTGCTGCAAGCTGTTTTGCGTCCAGCACAGACTGCCTCTGGGTAACGGAAATACGCTGATTATTCACCACATGAACCCTACCCTCAAATTCCGGCTCACGGGATAACATCATTGCACTTTCACAGGAACCGGACAGTCCGCTGCTCATGGGAATGTGTACGATTTCATCATTGGTCGCAAGCAAATCGTGCCAAAGATTCATTACATCTTCCGGTGAAGGCTGGCTGGTGCCGATATCTGCGCCACCTTTTAATTTTTCGTAAAACTCCTCCTGAGTCAGGTTGATATCCTCAAAAAAGGTTTCTTCATTAATCATAAAGGGCATCGGCAAGACCGCTACGGAAAGCTCCTTAGCCTGTGACTGTGTAATGCCGCTGTTTGAATCTGTAACAATGGCTATTTGGGACATAATTCCTCCATAATCGAAATTTTATTTTTAAAAACACTGTTTTTATTGTACCGTCAGATACTCGTAAAGTCAACAAAATTAAATAATCCGGCCTTCACTCCCGCCAGGTATTTTTCCAGATTTCCATTCTCCTTAAATGCTTCACCATAGGCTTCCACACAATCCGAGGCCTGTTTCAATATAGCGGCATCATTGTAAATGTCTCCCAGCTTAAATTGTAAATCACCGCTCTGTCTGATGCCGAACAAATCGCCCGGCCCTCTAAGCCGTAAATCCTCTCCTGCAATATAAAAGCCATCGTTGGAACGATTTAAGATATCCAGTCTTTCCTTGGTTTCTTTTTTTTCATTGGTATTGATAAAAATACAATAGCTCTGATATTCACCGCGCCCGACACGCCCTCTGAGCTGGTGGAGTTGTGCCAATCCAAAACGATCTGCATTTTCCACTAACATTACAGTGGCATTCGGAACATTGATTCCCACCTCAATAACGGTCGTGGATACCAGTACATCTATTTTTTTTGCCGCAAAGTCCTCCATAATGCGGTTTTTATCAGCGGGACGCATTTTCCCATGCAGACAGGTAACCTGTATGGAGGAAGGCAGGGCAGCCCGAAGCTTTTCAGTATAGTCCACCACATTTTCTACTCCATCCAATTCTCCCTCCTCTACCATGGGGCAGATGCAGTATACCTGCCTGCCGGCAGCAACCTCCTTTGCAATGAACTGGTAAGCTTTAGGACGATATCCCGGCCCTACCACGCAATTCTTGATTGGTTTTCTCCCTGTCGGGAGTTCGTCAATAATGGAAATATGCAGATCCCCGTATAAAATAATCGCAAGCGTTCTGGGAATGGGAGTCGCACTCATAACCAGAACGTGGGGATGGTTCCCTTTTGCTTTCAGATTCTCACGCTGCCTTACACCGAACCGGTGTTGTTCATCCGTAACAACAAGGGCCAGATTCTGAAAAGCAACCTTGTCCTGTATCACAGCGTGGGTGCCTAAGACCAGGTTGGCACTTCCATCCGCCAAGGCGGCATAAGCTTCCCTTTTGGCTGAGGCGGTCTGCGAGCCGACGAGCAGTACCGGCTTAAAAGGCAGTTTATACTTACGCGTCAGTTCCAGGACCGTTTCATAATGCTGCCTGGCAAGTACTTCGGTAGGTGCCATCATAGCTCCCTGATAGCCGTTTGATACACACAAAAGCAATGCCCATATAGCAACAACCGTCTTACCGGAGCCTACGTCTCCCTGCACCAGACGACTCATGACATTTTCACCGGTCATATCTTCTTTTATCTCGTCAATCACCTTTAGCTGGGCATTGGTCAATCTATATGGCAGTTCTTCCAGAAAGCGTTTCGCTTCGGCCGTTTCTATCATAGGCGTCTGATTCTTTTCTTTTTCTACAGCCGCCTTAGAATTCTTAAGCAACAGGATAAAGAAGAAAAATTCATCAAACACCAGTCTCCTTCTGGCCTCCAACATCTGTGCCCTGCTTTCCGGAAAATGTATCGCATGCAGAGCGGCTTCATAGTCCATCAACTCTTCTTTTTCTAACATTTCTTTCGGAAGAAGCTCCTCGGGCATGGGACACAGGCTCAAAACCTGCTTTACAGCCTTTGTAACAGCCTGATTGGTAATGCCTTTGGTAAGAGAATATTTGGGCTGGATAAACGCCATCAGATTGCGGTACTCCTCTTCTTTATAAATCCGAGGCTGCTCTATTACAAGGGCATGGTTGCTCTTTTCCTGTATCATTCCCCGAAACAGATAAAACTGCCCACTTTTCAACGTATTTTTCAAAAACGGCATATTAAAGAAGGTAAGCTGCATGGCTCCGGTAGAATCCTTTACCGTTACCGTCAGTATCTTCAGGTTTCGCACCTGTTTCATCAACGGCACACCCATTACCATGCCACGAATGGTACTTACTTCACCACATAAAGCTTCCGCAATAGCAACAGGCTCATCAAAAGTCTCATAATCCCGTGGAAAGAAAAAAAGCAAATCCTGTAAGCTTTCTATATGCAATTTACGAAAAAGAGCGGCGGATTTCTCCCCCACTCCTTTTAAGGTGGTAATATCTGATTGAAGATTCATATAATACCTCAAATACTATTTTTACACACTATTCAGCAGAAACCACATAATAGTATATCGGCTGTCCGCCATACTGGAGCTCTACATCACAGCTTACATACTTTTCTGCCACAGTCTGACGGATCTTCTCTGCATCCTCTTCTGCCACATCACTGCCGTAATAGATGCTGATAAGTTCCAGTTCATCATTCATCATGGCATCCACCATGCCTAGTGTTACCTCATTCAAATCAGTACCTACTGTCAAAATACCGGCATCGCCAATTCCCATATAGTCTCCCTGCTTGATTGTCTTATCATCAATCTGGGTATCGCGAACCGCATAGGTAACCTCTCCGGTCTTTACATTGCCGATTTCTTCTGACATAACAGAAGCATTCTCCTCTGCTGACAGATCAGGAACGTAATTGATGATAGCAGTAATGCCCTGCGGAACGGTCTTGGTAGGGATAACGATAATATTCTTATCCTCTGTAAGCTCCGCTGCCTGATTAGCTGCCAAAATAACATTTTTATTGTTTGGTAAGATATAAACAGTATCTGCATTGACCTTTTCAATTGCATCCAGCATATCTGCGGTGGAGGGATTCATGGTCTGACCGCCTTCAATAATATAGTCAACACCCAAGCCTTTAAAGATTTCATTCATGCCGTCGCCAATGGAAACTGCTACGAAACCAGCTGCTTTTCTTTCTGCGGGAGCCTCATTCACAGGCGTTTCCTTTTCTGCAGTCGTTTCTACAGCCGCAGCGGCTGCAACGCCGCCTTTTTGCTTTTCAGCCTCTTTAAACAGCTTCTCCTGATGCTCTAAACGCATGTTGTCGATTTTCATGTTGGACAATGCTCCATACTTAAGCGCCCTCTGGATAGCCAGACCGGGATCGTTGGTATGTACATGTACCTTAACCACATCGTCATCTGCCACACATACAATAGAATCGCCAATAGACTCCAAAAACTCCTTGAAATCCATTTCCTGTTTGATATTAAAGTTCTTGGTCAGCATAATGATAAATTCTGTACAGTAGCCAAATTTGATATCTACATCTGCCTGTGCGTCCATTTTAATGCCTGTTGACACAGTACTGGGTGCATCAGCAATCGTATAATCAATCTCTTTGCCCTGGAATGCATCATAAGCTCCGCTCAATACCTCCACGAGTCCCTGTCCGCCGGAATCTACCACTCCGGCCTGTTTTAATACAGGTAACAGCTCCGGTGTCTGGCTTAAGACATATCGGGCATGCTCAATCACAGTACTGATAAAAGTATCCAAATCCTCTACGCCATCTTCTGCCAATTCTCTGGCCTTTTCAGCACCGCCTCTGGCCACTGTTAAAATAGTGCCCTCTTTTGGCTTCATAACTGCCTTGTAAGCGGTCTCAACCGCCTTATCAAAGGCATCTGCCAAAGCAGGAATATCAATACTCTCCAGCTCCCGGATACTTCTGGTAAAGCCACGGAGCAGCTGGGATAAAATAACGCCTGAGTTTCCGCGCGCTCCACGCAAAGAGCCACTGGATATTGCTTTGCACAAAGAATCCATATCCGGGTTCTCACCCAATGCAGTAACCTCTTTTGCAGCGGACATAATGGTCAAAGTCATATTCGTACCTGTATCTCCATCCGGAACAGGAAATACATTTAACTCATTGATCCACTCCTTTTTTGATTCCAAATTTTTTGCGCCGGCTAAGAACATCTTTGCAAGCATCTTAGCGTCGATTGTATTTAAAGCCACAACAAATCCTCCTTAATCAATCACTCTTACACCTTCAACAAAGATGTTGATTTTTTCAATTTCAATACCTGTAAATTCTTCCACCTTATATTTAACATTGTCAACCAGGTTATCGGAGACAGCTAAAATGCTTACTCCGTATGCCACTATGACATGGAAATCCAGTGTCAGCTTATTGTTGTTAATGGAAACGGCAATTCCTCTTGTAAGATTGTCCTTTTTAAGCAGCTTGGCCAAACCGTCCTTTGCGGAATAACCGGCCATACCTACTATACCAAAGCATTCAACAGCAACACTGCCTGCATACTGGGCAATAACTTCATTGTCAATCGTGATATTCCCCATGTGGGTATTCATAGAAGAACCTTTCATGTAAAACCTCCTTCTTGCATGCCGGAAGTTTTCACGTCGGCATACATATATAGCTTATTATAACTGCTTTTCATAAAAAATGGAACATATAAATTCAAAAATTCAAAAAACTCATAATTTTACTTGCATTTAGAAAGTTTTTCTGTTAATATATCAATGTTGCGAGTTTATCCCGCTGTAATTTTAGAATAAAAGAGACTAATGCGAATGCATTTTGAGGAGGTGTCAAGATGGCTAAATGTGATATTTGTGGTAAGGGCGTTCATTTTGGTAACAACGTAAGCCATTCTCATAGAAGATCTAACAGAATTTGGAATTCCAATGTTAGAAGCGTAAAGTGCAAGGTAAACGGTGGTTCCAAGAGAATGCATGTATGCACCAACTGCTTAAAGTCCGGTGCTGTTGAAAGAGCATAATCAGACAATGAACATGAGAAAGACGGTGTTGCTTTTGCTGCACCGTCTTTTTTTGCATCACACAATCACTCTGCTCTTTTACGCCTCTCATACTCACGATTTATCATCTGTACCAGCTCTGCATCACCACAAAGATTGTCAGGATGAAAAATCTTCAAAAGATCCTTGTACCGCTTTCGCAGTGCCAAGGGATTGTTCGCTCCTCTGAAAAGAACGGCAGCCACTTCCTCCATACCGGCCGGAGCGCTGTTCTCCCCTTCCCAGAGTTCCTTTTCCAGTTCAAATCTTGCCCGATCCTTTTCCAGCTTCCGTTTATCCATATCAAGCTTTCTGAAGCCATCCTGCAAAATTTCCAATTTTTTCTCAAAAAATAGATTCTCATCCTTCAAACGCTTTTGTTCCATGACCATTTTATGGTTAAGCATATCCATTTCTGTCCGAAACTGTGCTCTCTCACGGATCAGTTTTTCCTTGCGTTCCATAATTTCACGTTGTTCATTTTCAAGGCGGATATTTTCCTTAAACAGAAACGTCTTAAGCTCTTTTAAGGTCTCGTCACTCTCCGCACTCAATATGGCCTCAATGTCAATCATGGCTCTCTCTCCCGTACCTTATCCTTAGCTGCAGTCGTAACAATTGTAACCGATGAACAAAAGCAGCGCAATAATAATGATACCCACAAAATCATTGTGCAAAAACAACATAATCAGCATGCCGACTGCTACAAAAAAAGCCAATAATCCCATCATTTTCTTCCTGTCCATGCGGCACACCTCAAAATATTGCTTTCTATACAGGATATGCGCATTTAAGAAAAAAGGTGCATTATTCAGCTGATTTTTCAGGGAATGCAATATCTACTGCTTCTTCATCCGGAATCATTTCATCCTTTTTGGTGGTAAATTTATCCACTAAATCCGGCAGCATGTCTAAAATCTTGGTCACTGTATCCTGATTTTTGATATTCACAAGCTTGGTGGAACCGTTCTTCCCTATGACAAGCACTGCACTGGGAGTCATCTTTCCACCGAGTCCGCCTGCACCGCTCTGTGATTTCTTTTCATCATTTAAGCCTGCTCCTGCACCTACACCAAAGGAAACGTCCACTAAAGGTAAAATAATCGTATCTCCAATCTGTGTTGCCTCTCCTACCACTGTCTTGGTAGAAAGCACGGTATCCATTCCCTTTAATAATGCATCTACAACTCCGCTAAACTGATTCTCTGCCATGTTTAATCCTCCCTTTTAAGTTCCTTTATGAATATTCTAAGTTGTTTATCCAATAATAGCTTTCCAGCCTGAAGCAGAATGGTAAATATCGTAATCCTTCCCTTTGCATAAACATCGCCCTCCCACACGGCCTCTTCAAAGTCAGCCTCCATGTGTACATGATTGCCCAATGCCGGAAGCAGCATACCATATATCCCGCAAAGGTAACCGGTCGTATCCGGTGAACCTGTTCCAATGCGCAGGTTCGCTTTTAACACTCTTGGGCGGATACTCTTTAATACCTTAAGGATTCTGTTCCATACTCTGCCATAAAACTGCTTATTTTTTTCATCGGTCAATACACTCTTGTAATAAGAAATATTATCCGAAAGCTTTTTAATGGTATCCCCAATATGCTTTATCTTATCACAGATTGCATGAATTGTGTACTTAATCTTTGCAAATAGGGACTTCTTTGCTGTTTTTTTGTCTGAAGCCTGCGAATTCTCAGAAGGCCTGCTGTTTTCATCTGTATGAGTTTCTTCGGAGGACTCTGTGCCTTCACTTGCGTTGGCTTCTTGGGAAGCCCCTGCGCCTTCGTCTGCGTGGTTTCCTTCAGAG
>JBJFCM010000006.1:0-15404 GCA_051888955.1 Lachnospiraceae bacterium
AAAGCTGGTAATATCTTATATAGACAGCGCGGTACCAAAATCCATCCCGGCGTAAACGTTGGAATAGGTGGAGATGATACCTTGTTTGCCAAGGTAGACGGTGTCCTGAGATTCGAAAGAAAAGGCAGAGACAAAAAGCAGGCTTCCGTATATCCTGTAGAAGAATAAGATGTATTATCACGGGCTTCAAACGGCAGTTTGAAGCCCATTTTTAAAATATAAGGATTGCCCCTAAAGGGGCTTGGATTTTAGTAGGAGAATTGTATGTTTGCAGACAGAGCAACAATATATGTGAAGAGTGGAAAAGGCGGAGACGGCCATGTATCCTTCCGACGTGAAAAATATGTACCGAACGGTGGACCAGACGGTGGTGACGGTGGAAAAGGCGGTGACGTTATCTTTGAGGTAGATGAAGGCTTGAACACTCTCACTGATTTCAGGCATATCCGTAAGTATCAGGCGCAGAGCGGTGAAGAAGGCGGTAAGAAGAACTGCCGTGGCAAGAACGGAGAAGATATTATCATAAAGGTTCCGGCAGGAACGGTAATCAAGGAAGCGGAAAGCGGCAAGGTCATTACGGATATGTCCGGAGACAATAAAAGAGTCGTTTTGCTAAAAGGAGGACGCGGCGGCAATGGCAACCAGCATTATGCAACACCTACCATGCAGGTGCCGAAATATGCGCAACCGGGTCAGCCTGCAAAGGAATTGACTCTTATTCTGGAATTAAAGGTTATTGCAGATGTTGGACTGGTAGGCTTTCCCAATGTGGGAAAATCTACTTTCTTAGCCCGGGTTACCAATGCAAGACCGAAGATTGCTAACTATCATTTCACCACTTTGAATCCAAATCTTGGTGTAGTGGATCTTGATGATGGAGAAGGTTTTGTGATTGCGGATATTCCCGGCTTGATAGAAGGCGCTTCAGAGGGTGTCGGACTGGGACACGAATTTTTAAGACATATTGAGCGTACTAAGGTTATTATCCATATGGTGGATGCAGCCGGATCAGAGGGCAGGGATCCTATTGAGGATATCTATGCGATTGATAAAGAGCTTGCTGCCTATAATCCGGAGATTGCCAAACGTCCCCAGGTCATTGCCGCTAATAAGATGGACATGATTTATGAAGGCGAGAGAGCAATCGTGGACAAGCTGAAAGCAGAGTTTGAACCTAAGGGAATTTCTGTTTTTCCCATTTCCGCAGTCAGCGGGGAAGGTGTCAAGGAGCTTTTGTACCATGTGAAGGGTATGCTGGATGGATTGGATGATAAGCCAGTTGTATTTGAGCAGGAGTATTTCCCTGAGCAGATGCTTATAAATGGGGACGAGCCTTATACGGTAGAGTATGACGAAGAAAATGATGAATATGTAATTGAAGGTCCCCGCATTGAAAAAATGCTGGGATATACTAACCTGGAAAGTGAAAAAGGTTTTACCTTCTTCCAGAATTTCTTAAAAGAAAACGGGATATTGGAAGAACTGGAGGCACTGGGCATTGAGGAAGGTGATACTGTCCGCATGTACGGTTTATCCTTTGATTACTATAAATAAGAGATACTACTAAGGAACTTTAGTTTCATTGGATGCAGTATCGCAGGCAGACCTGCGATATGCACGGAAAGGAAAAAATGACAAGCAAACAACGAGCATACTTAAAGAGCCTTGCAAGCAACATGGACCCTATCTTTCAGGTGGGAAAGTCAAGTCTGACACCTGAAGTGACAGAAGCTATTGCTGAGGCTTTTAATACAAGAGAGCTGATTAAGATTGCAGTACTGAAGAACTGCTTTGATGATCCGAAGGAAATTGGGGCGATGATTGCAGACAGAACCCATTCCCAGGTGGTACAGGTAATCGGCAAGAAAATCATTCTCTATAAAGAGAATAAGGATAATAAGAAAATAATTCTGCCCAATTAGGAGGAATTCAAGTGAAGATCGGCATTATGGGAGGCACCTTTAATCCTATTCATATTGGACACCTTTTGTTAGCAGAAGCCGCCTTGTCGCAGGCAGGGCTGGAAAAGGTTATGTTTTTACCCAGCGGGCACTCCTACATGAAGCAGGAGACAGGAGTACTGAAGGCTGATTACCGTATAAAGATGGTTGAACTTGCAATCTCAGATAACCCTGCGTTTTTTGCTTCTGACATGGAAATAAAGCGGGCAGGGAACACATATACCTGTGATACGCTTTTGCAATTAAAAAAAGAGAATCCGCAGAATACCTATTTTTTTATTATGGGTGCTGACTGCCTTTTTTCCATTGAGACATGGAAGCAACCGCAATGTATTTTTGATAACTGTACAATCCTTGCGGCAGTACGAAATGGGATATCTATTTCCCTTATGCAGGATAAATGCAGCTATCTAAAAGAAAAGTATCGGGCCGAGGTCATGTTGCTTTCTTTTCCGGAAACGGCTATCTCTTCAACGGATATCAGAGAACTTGTATTGGCCGGGAAAAGTATCCGGTATATGGTGCCGGATGCTGTACGGATGTATATAGAAGAAAATGGATTATACAGATAAATTAGATGCATGGAGCGGATGATATGAAAGCAACAGATACCAGAAAAATCAGAAAAGCCATGGAGAAAGTGCAGGACGAAAAACGCTATGAGCACACGCTTAGAGTTGCTTATACAGCCACAGCATTGGCGATGAGGTATGGGGCATCTATAGAAAATGCTGAGCTGGCAGGACTTTTGCATGACTGCGCAAAATGCATGGATGATGAAAAGCGGATTGCCATCTGTGAAAAGCATCATATCATGATTACGGAAATCGAGCGCAGGAATCCATTTCTGCTTCATGCCAAGGTGGGAAGTTTTTTGGCGATGAACACCTATCATGTGCATGATGGCGAGGTGATAAACGCTATCCTGAATCATACCACCGGCAGACCGGGGATGTCTCTGCTTGAAAAGATAATTTTTGTTGCAGATTATATCGAGCCGGGAAGAAAACAGGCACCAAACCTGGCAGAAATCCGTCGTATGGCATTTATTGATTTGGATAAAGCCATGCTGCAGATATTGGAAGATACCCTGGATTATCTGCAGTCAACAGCCGGGGAGATAGATCCCATGACGGAAAGAACTTACGAATACTATCGTGAAGCATATAAAGAAACAGACAGAAAAGAAAGTGAGGAATAAAAATGGATATAAGCAATTCAAAAGCTATGGCAAAGCTTGCCATTGAAGCTCTGGAGGATAAGAAAGCAGAAGATATCCGCGTGATTGATATCAGTGAGGTTTCCGTAGTTGCAGATTACTTTATTATTGCAAACGGAAGCAACCGCAGCCAGATACAGGCATTGGCAGATAATGTTCAGGAAGTACTTGGAAGAGCAGGATATACGATGCGCCAGGTAGAGGGCTATAATACTGCCAACTGGATACTGATGGATTTTGGTGATGTTATTCTGCATATTTTTGATAAAGAAAACCGGCTTTTCTATAATCTGGAAAGAATCTGGAGAGATGGTAAGGCAATAGACCCGGCTGAATTGTAAGAAGAGCAATTTGTTGCTGGGAAGCACAGCGTGCTGAAATGTTACGGGAAGCATATGTAAGAGAGGGGCCCAACTGTGAAAGCGGTTGAGCCTTTTTTATTTTAATTTCTATTTAGTTTTCATTATCAAGGCGGTTGAAAAAGGTAATCAGATAAAGACCGCAAAGGCCAACGATTACATATATAATCCTTGATATCCATGACATATCGCCAAAGATAAAGGCTACCAGGTCAAATTTAAACAAACCGATAAGTCCCCAATTGACTGCGCCGATAATGGAAATGAGCAGCGCTGTAGTATCAAGCCATCTAGTTCTCATTGTATTCCTCCTTTTTATGATATTTTGTGTTCTTAATACAAAAAATATACATGAATATATTGATCTTTTCACATATAAAGAAAAGATTGACAAAAAAATGTATAACGTGTATATTTTTATGTAAATCGGTTTTCACAGTAAAGTGTGGCTGCCGAAAGTAATAAGGAGGATGATATTATGAAAAAAATGAACAAAGTACTTAGTCTGGTACTTGTGGCTGCCATGGCAACAGCTCTTGTCGGCTGTGGAGACAGTGCAGGCGCTTCTAATGATGGTACTGTATTCAAAATTGGCGGCATTGGACCTACTACAGGCGGCGCTGCTATCTATGGTACAGCAGTAATGAATGCAGCACAGCTTGCTGTTGATGAAATCAATGAGGCAGGCGGTGTTAACGGTTACACCCTGGAGCTGAACTTTCAGGATGACGAGCATGATGCAGAGAAATCTGTCAATGCTTACAATACCTTAAAGGACTGGGGCGCTCAGATTATCCTGGGTTCTGTTACCAGTGCACCTTGTATTGCAGTGTCTGAGAAGACAAAAGAGGATAACATGTTCCAGATTACCCCTTCCGGTACCGCTTTAGAGTGTGTACAGTATGACAATGCTTTCCGTGTATGCTTTGCCGATCCTACACAGGGTTCGATTTCCGCACAGTATATTAAATCCGAGGGACTTGGTGAGAATATTGCCATTATCTATGACAGTTCCGATACTTACTCAACCGGTATTTATGAAGCATTCGTAGCAGAAGCAGGCAATCAGGGACTTAACATCGTATCTACAGAGGCTTTCACTGCTGATACCAACAAGGACTTCTCCGTACAGTTGCAGAAGGCAAAGGAAGCCAATGCAGACTTGGTATTCCTGCCTATTTACTACAGTGAATCTTCTTTGATTCTGTCCCAGGCTGCTCAGATGGATTATTCACCTATTTTCTTTAGTGTAGACGGCATGGATGGTATCTTGGGCGTTGAGAACTTCGATGCATCTTTGGCAGAGGGGGCTATCTTCTTAAGTCCGTTTACCAGCACAATAAACGAAAAGGCAGAAGCCTTCAGTGCCGCATATGAAGCTAAATTCGGTGAGACGCCTAACCAGTTTGCAGCTGATTCCTATGATGCAATTTATATTATCAAGCAGGCAATTGAGACCAGCAACGCAACACCTGATATGAGTGTCAGCGATTTGTGTGAAGCTCTGAAGGGTGCTATGACCCAGATCAGTTTCAGTGGCACCACAGGTGATAATATTTCCTGGAGTGCGAACGGTGAGCCTGAGAAGGCACCTATTGCAATCAAGATTGTAAATGGCGAATACACCGTATTAGAATAAGCTGCATGAATGACCAGAGAGGGTTGCCGGTTTGGCAGCCCTCTTTTTGCTTTCTTTACTTGCCTATTGTTATTCTGTCGTGTTATACTTAATGCTATGTTAATAAAGGGATTTTTGGATGGAGGTACTTATGAGTTTTATCAATTATCTGATTAATGGTATCAGTCTTGGCAGTATATATGCTTTAATCGCACTTGGCTATACTATGGTATATGGTATTGCCAAGATGCTTAACTTTGCACACGGAGACGTTATCATGGTTGGTGCATTCACTGTCTATACCATATGCAGTACTTTGGGTCTGCCGCCTGCAATTGGCGTCATTGTGGCAGTCGTACTGTGTACTCTTTTAGGCATTGCGATTGAAAAGGTGGCATATAAGCCTTTAAGAAAGGCATCCTCGCCTCTGGCTGTTCTGATTACGGCAATCGGTGTGAGTTACCTTCTGCAAAATGTTGCGCTTCTTATTTTCGGAGCAAACACCAAGTCCTTTACTTCGGTAGTTACCATAAAACCGTTAAAGCTTGCAAATGGGCAGATCAGTATTACGGGAGAGACCTTGGTTACGATTATTGTATGTATTGTTATTATGATTGGGCTGATGCTTTTTATTAACAAATCCAAGATGGGGCAGGCCATGCTTGCTGTATCAGAAGATAAGGGTGCTGCACAGCTTATGGGAATCAATGTAAATGGCACCATAGCTCTTACCTTTGCGATTGGTTCTGCATTAGCAGCAATTGCCGGTGTGTTGCTTTGTTCCGCCTATCCTTCCCTGACTCCCTATACCGGTTCCATGCCCGGTATCAAGGCATTCGTTGCAGCAGTATTCGGTGGTATCGGTTCCATTCCGGGTGCTTTTATCGGTGGTATTTTGTTGGGAATTATTGAAATTCTGGCTAAGGCTTATATATCTTCCCAGTTATCTGATGCAATTGTATTTGCAGTCCTGATTATAGTATTATTGGTGAAGCCTACCGGCCTTCTTGGTAAGAACATTCAGGAGAAAGTATAAGGTGGTGTAAAGAATGCAGACGGAAAAGAATAAAAAGACGAGAAAAACATTACAGTTTAGCAAGCCCTTTATCAATAACTGCATTACGTACGGTATTGTAATAGGGGCATATATCATAGTTCAGATTTTATTGAGCACAGGTGCAATCAGCAATCTGTTAAAGGGACTGTTGGTTCCTCTCTGTGTATATGCTATATTGGCTGTTTCCCTGAATCTGACGGTAGGTATTCTGGGAGAACTGAGTCTGGGACACGCCGGCTTTATGTGCGTTGGTGCTTTTTCCAGTGCTTTTTTCTCAAAATGTATGGTGAATGCGATACCGATTGCAGGGATTCGCTTTACGTTGGCAATCTTGGTGGGCGCAGTATGTGCCGGAATTTTCGGTATTTTAATCGGTATTCCCGTGCTTCGTTTAAAAGGAGACTATCTGGCCATTGTTACGCTGGCTTTTGGTGAAATTATAAAAAATATTATCAACATCCTCTATGTTGGCAGGGATTCGGATGGTTTTCATTTTTCCATTACCAGCGCTATGGATTTGAACCTGAAAGAGGATGGAGAAGTGCTGATTAAAGGGGCACAGGGAATTACCGGTACGCCAAACGATTCCAGCTTTACGGTAGGTATCCTGTTATTATTGATTACGCTGTTCATCGTGTTGAATCTGATTCATTCCAGAGATGGTCGTGCAATCATGTCCATCCGTGACAATACCATTGCAGCAGAGTCTGTTGGCATCAACGTTACGAAATACAAGCTGATGGCATTCTCTATTTCTGCAGCACTGGCCGGAGTAGCAGGTGTATTGTATGCTCATAATTTGTCAACTCTTACAGCACTGCCCAAGAACTTCGGTTACAATATGTCGATTATGATTTTAGTATTCGTAGTGCTGGGAGGTATCGGCAATATACGCGGTTCTGTGATTTCTGCAGTTGTTTTGACACTTTTGCCGGAGCTGTTACGTGGTCTGAACGACTATCGTATGCTGATTTATGCCATCGTATTGATTGCCATGATGCTCTTTAACTGGGCACCTAAATGTATTGAATGGAGAGAAAAGCACTCTTTAAAGGGTATCCTTGCAAAAGTAAAAAACAAAAAGAACGCAAAGGAGGTTTTGTAATTATGGCTTTATTAGAGGTACAGAACCTGGGAATTTCCTTTGGCGGACTCAGGGCAGTGGATGATTTTAATCTGACAATACAAAAAGGGCAGTTGTATGGTTTGATTGGACCAAACGGTGCCGGAAAAACAACCGTTTTTAACCTGCTTACAGGTGTATATAAGCCCAATATGGGTATTATCAGGCTGGATGAAAAGGATATAACCGGACGAAGCAATATCGAAATTAACAAGGCCGGCATCGCCAGGACCTTCCAGAACATTCGTTTATTTAAAGACTTGACGGTATTGGATAATGTAAAGGTAGGTCTTCATAATCAGCACCACTACAATACTTTTGAGGGTATTTTCCGACTTCCTAAGTACAGAACAGTGGAAAAAAAGATGAATGAAGAAGCAATAGAGCTTTTAAAGGTGTTCGATTTGGAGGAAGAAAAGGATTATCTGGCAGCTAATCTTCCCTATGGTAAACAAAGAAAGCTGGAAATTGCGAGAGCCTTGGCAACAAATCCCAAACTGCTTCTTTTAGATGAACCGGCCGCAGGTATGAACCCTAATGAAACCCAGGAGCTGATGGATACCATTCGTTTTATTCGTGAAAAATTCGATATGACCATTCTGTTGATTGAGCATGATATGAAACTGGTTTCCGGCATTTGTGAGGAATTGACGGTTTTGAATTTCGGCCGTATCCTGTGCCAGGGAAAAACCTCCGATGTATTAAGCAACCCGGAAGTAATCAAGGCATATTTGGGTGAATAGGAGGGAAGAAGTTATGGCAATGTTGGAAATCAAGGATTTACAGGTATATTATGGTATGATTCAAGCTATCAAGGGTGTTTCCTTTGAGGTAAATCAAGGGGAAGTTATTGCCTTGATTGGCGCAAATGGTGCCGGAAAAACAACGATACTGCATACGATTACCGGACTCCTTTCTCCTAAGAGCGGTTCTGTGGTATTTGAAGGAAAGGATATTACAAAGGTATCCGGCCATAAAATTGTATCCATGGGAATGGCGCATGTGCCGGAAGGCAGACGTGTTTTTGCCAATCTGACCGTATTACAGAATTTGAAACTGGGGGCATATACCCGAAAAGATAAGCAGGAGATAGCAGACACCCTGCAAATGGTATATCAACGGTTTCCCCGTTTGGAGGAAAGAAAAAATCAGATAGCCGGTACACTTTCAGGTGGAGAACAGCAGATGCTCGCCATGGGCAGAGCTCTGATGTCGCATCCCAAGATTATCCTGATGGATGAACCGTCAATGGGGCTTTCGCCTATTTTTGTAAATGAAATTTTTGATATCATCAAAGAAGTAAGTAAAAGTGGCACTACAGTTCTTTTAGTGGAACAAAATGCTAAGAAAGCTTTGTCGATAGCAGATAGAGCTTATGTATTGGAGACCGGAAAAATTGTTCTGGAAGGCCGGGCAGATGCCCTCATGAATGATGATTCTGTCAAAAAAGCTTATTTGGGTGAATAGCGAGGTTATGGGTATGGAGAAGAAAAATGTAGTGATTACGATTGCGAGGCAGTATGGAAGCGGTGGCAAGACTATCGGTGAGATGCTGGCAAAGGACTTGGGCATCCACTATTATGATAAGGAATTGATGAAACTGGCCTCTGATGAAAGTGGAATCAATGAAGCTCTTTTTGTAAAAGCTGATGAGAATGTAAAGAATACTTCTTTATTTAAAATTGCAAAAAGAGTGTATCAGGGAGAATTGATTCCTCCCGAAAGCGATGATTTCACCTCTAACGAAAATCTTTTCAACTATCAGGCGAAGATTATTCAGGAACTGGCAAAAGAAGAGTCCTGTGTCATCATAGGCAGATGTGCCGACTTTGTGTTAAAGGACTATGATAATGTATTGAGTGTATTCATTCATGCGCCGGAACACTTCTGTATTGAACAGGCAGCAAAAAAACACAGCATGGGCTTGAAAGAACTGGATAAATTCATTACAAAAACGGATAAGCGCAGAGCTGATTATTATATGTATCATACGGGCAGATCATGGACAGATGCCAGAAATTATGACTTGTGTCTGGACAGTTCCAAGTTGGGTTTTGAACGTTGTGTGGAAGAAATCAAAGCTTATATAAAAGTACGCTTTGGGGATGTTTTTTGATTGCTATCATAACTTTTGAATTTTTATTAGAAAATAAGATAATAGAAGAATAGTGCAGGACTTACATCATATTAAGGCGGTGATGTAAATCCTGCACTGTTTTACTGTTATGAATACCGATTACATGAAAATATAAATATGTAACATACATCTTTTCAAATTTATGACTAAAATCAACTGAACAGACGGAAAACACCGAATACTTTACCCAGAATACGACAATCATCTACGATAATAGGATCCATGGTATCATTTTCGGGCTGAAGACGAATGTGTCCATTTTCTTTATAGAAGGTTTTAACAGTAGCGGAGTCATCTACCAGTGCAACCACAGTATCTCCGTTGTGAGCAGTATTACAACACTGTACAAAAATCTGATCTCCGCTAAAGATACCTGCATTTATCATAGAATCTCCTTTTACTTTCAGCACAAAAGATTCTCCGGAGGGAACGATTTCGGCCGGAACGGGGAAATAGCTTTCGATATTTTCCTGGGCAAGAATCGGCTGACCGGCTGCTACAGTCCCTACAACGGGAAGGCTGACCATCTCAGTACGCACCATCTGAAAGCTGTCATCACAAATTTCAATAGCACGCGGCTTGGTAGGATCCCTACGAATATAGCCGTTCTTTTCCAATGTCTCCAAGTGAGAGTGGACGGATGAAGTAGACTTTAAATGTACAGCTTCACAAATCTCTCTCACTGCAGGCGGATATCCTCTTTTTAAAATCTCTTCCTTAATATATTCCAGTATCTCCAGCTGTTTAGCTGTTATCTTACCATAACCCATTCATCTTACCTCCCTAAAAAAGTGCGATTGGTCTGTTTAAATTGAGTATATCATATCCTGGCATAAAAAGCAAACATATATTCAGAAAATATGTTCGAAAAAAATCAGAAAATCTATTGACATTCGAAAATATGTTCTGTATAATACCTATAAAAGAACAGATGTTCACGAACATATATTCAGAAAGGACCAAAGAAAATGGATGCAGGAGCTTACGAAGCCTTAATCAGAAGTGAATACAGGAGACAAAGAAATCGTGCCAGGAGAATCAAGCAATTGCGCAGGCAGTGTATTTTAGTAGCTATTACGGTAGTTCTTGTTGTCGTTTTAGCTTTCTCTTATCATGCTATACTTTCCAAGGCCTCATCCGGCACTGATGATGTATCCTTTAAATATTATACCAGTATTGAAGTAGCCTATGGTGAATCTTTGTGGACCATAGCAGAAGAGTATGCAGGAGATAAGTACGCTTCCGCACAGGATTATATCCATGAAGTCATGGAAATAAATCACCTGCAGGATGAAACTCTTATTGCAGGTCAGTATCTGGTTGTACCTTATTATTCAACTGAATTTAAGCAGTAGTAATTATCGCTTGTACTTGAACTGATGAAACAACGATATCATTATTCTTCATCAGTTTTATCATCTAGTGTATTCTTCTTATTTGTCTCAATATTTTGATGAGAAGGTGTATAATTTTCCCTAAGCTGTACCATATTGGCAGCTTTCCAGCGGTTTGTTTCATCAACGGTTGCGTAGTGCTTACGAGTCGTATTCACATCCTTGTGCCCCAATACATCAGCAACCAGATAGATATCTCCGGTTTCTCTGTACAGGGATGTACCATATGTACTTCTCAGCTTATGAGGCGTTATCTTTTTTAAAGGTGTTACTCTGGAAGTATATTTTTTGACCAGATTTTCAACCGACCGTACAGCAATCCGACGGTTCTGCATAGAGAGAAACAGTGCGTTTTCATGACCGGTTGCTGGGATGATATGTTTTCGTTCTTCCAAGTAATCTTTTAATGCAGCTTCCACCTCATCGCCAAAATATACAATGGCTTCATAGCCGCCTTTTCGTCTGACTTTTATGCCATTGCAGTCAAAATCTATATCCTGTATATCCAGTCCCACACATTCAGAAACACGAATCCCGGTTCCCAACAGAAGCGTCAGAAGAGCGATATCGCGCACTTTTGTTTTTTCATGATACGCAAGTTCTTTTTTGGTCAATTTCGTTCCTTCTTCCACCTGATCCAGGAGAGTAGCTACTTCATTGGGCTCCAGACGCACAATTGCTTTTTCATGCAGCTTTGGCATAGGAACCAGCTCAGCTGTATTTTTTTCAATTCGTTCATTTTGAAAATAGTAATTATAAAAACTGCGCAGACAGGAAAGTTTTCTTGCTTTGCCACGCTCCGTGTTAGTTATTTCATGGCCTTCTTTTTCGTAGTAGCTGATATAAGACAAGTATTCTTCTATATCCTGACGCGTAATCTGATTCAGGATATCAATCGGAAACTCTTTTATTTCCATCTTTGCACATACCGGATTAGTCTCGTGCAGAAATTCAAAAAAGACTCTGATATCATATGCATAAGCAAGTCTTGTTCTTGTAGAAGTCGTATCGGCTATTCCGTTGAAAAATTCCTGGCAAAAGGGTGGAAGAGTGTCTAAAATAGCGCGCAGCTTTACAATATTCTGTTTGTTTTGCATATCATGATAATTATTTTTCCCAGTCATCCGTCAACCATCCTTTTAAATTTCCTGTTCTGATAGCGGTAAACATTCTTTCTTTAACACCGGGATTTTCGAGATTTAGCTGCCTGAGAAGCTGTTTGACATATTCCCTCTTGGTATGTCCGTCAGCCGGGCAGGGACTTTTTACTACCGGTACATCATATTTGTGTACAAAACCAATTACATCTGCTTCATTCATATATATCAACGGGCGTATCACAGTCAAATTCATACGATCAAGGTAGGTGACTGGTGAAAATGTATGGAAGCGGCCTTCAAATATCAGTGACATCAGCATGGTTTCTACCACATCATCCTTATGGTGTGCATAGGCAACTTTATTGCAGCCGGCAGTCTTTATTGCATCATTCAGGGCACCCTTTCGCATTTTTGCACATAAAGAACAGGGATTGGTTTCCTTTCGGTCTTCAAAGACAATTTTACCGATATCGGTTTTCACAATCATATATTCCACCTGTAATTCTTCACAGAGAGCTTTTATTTTGTCCAGGTTGAGGTTTTGAAAGCCTAAATCTACCGTTATCGCAATAATATCAAATTTCTTTGGATAGAAACGTTTTAGACCATTTAAAGCGTATAAAAGAGTGAGACTGTCTTTTCCGCCGGAAATACCAATAGCAATTCTGTCACCTTCTTCAATCATATGATAATCGTCCACTGCCTTACGGACAACGCTGAGTACTTGTTGTAATTTCATTTTATATACAATGCCTTTCCTGATACGTAGTTATTTTCTTTACTGTTTTATTATACTGTTTTTTTGAAATTATTTCATCTGTTTTAGAGAAAATCCTCTGTTTTTCTTTTAATATTCGTGATATACTCTTAGGTAATGGTACTTGTGTAATCTGCCATTCACTGGATTCTTGTGAGAAGGAGCGAATTGCAAATGAAGTTAAAAATTAACAATAAATATTTCAAATGGGGAGTAACTGCGTTTTCGGTCATTGCAGCAAGCCTTTGTTTTTATTATCTTGTATTTCATATCTCTGAAATTATCCAGAATATTAAATCCCTGCTAAATATCATAATGCCTGTCATTTTTGGTTTGATTATTGCTTATTTACTAACACCAATTTTAAATTTTATTGAAAAAAGAATACTGAATCCCCTTTGCGATTCCTTAAAAATAAAAGAAACTGTAAGGCGTAAAAGGTGGGTTCGGGCTGTTGCAGTAGTTTTGACTTCTTGTTTGTTAATTTTACTGCTATATGCATTGATAGCTATGTTAGTATCCCAAATCGTTCCCAGCATTCAGAATATCATCAACAATTTTGATAGTTATGTTATCAATCTGTCTGCATGGTTAAATAAGCTCTTAGAAGACAATCAGGATCTCAAAAATTTTGTGATACCGCAGGTAAACAGATTGTCCCTTGATTTGGAAAAATGGTTGACAGATACTGCTACATTAATAGCAAAATCAGGTGAAGTTTTAAAAACTGTTTCCTTAAGTATATTAAGCTTCTTAAAGGTGGCTTGGAATTTTATTATTGGATTTATCATTTCCATCTATGTGCTTGCCAGCAAAGAAACCTTTTCTGCACAGGGAAAGAAAATGATATATGCCATATTTGAAAATGATACAGCTAATTCGGTATTGTCTTCCTTGCGTTTTGTTCATCGTACTTTCATTGGATTTATCAGCGGAAAAGTATTGGATTCTTTGATTATCGGGCTGCTGTGTTTTATTGGAACTACATTGATGAATACGCCATATGCAGCTTTGGTAAGTGTAATTGTCGGTGTTACGAATATAATACCTTTCTTTGGACCGTATTTGGGCGCGATTCCCAGTGCTTTCCTGATTCTTATTGTTGATTTAGCCCATCCAATGAACTGCATTTCATTCATTATATTTATCATCATCTTACAGCAGGTGGATGGTAATCTTATTGGCCCAAAGATTTTGGGCGAATCTACCGGGTTATCCGGCTTTTGGGTTATATTTGCAATTACGGTATTTGGTGGCTTATTTGGTATTCTCGGCATGATTGTAGGCGTTCCGATTTTTGCCATATTCTATGCCGCTGTAAAAGGACTTGTTAACCGTTCCTTAAAGAAAAAGAGTATGCCCCTCAATACGGAAACTTATTTAAATGTGGATTCTGTGAATGAAAATGGTGAATTCATTGAAGTAGAAGAGGAGTGCTCGAACCAACGGATTCAAAACAAACATAAAGATAAGAATGGTTTGTTTCATAAAATTGCAAATCATAGACCACATTCGGCCTCAAAAAAGACCACCAATGCGGAAACAGATCATACTATAAATGAGGAAACATCTGCAGATTCAATATTGAAGGAAGATACTTCCAAAATAAACGATAAATAAATATGTTAAATAATTAACAATATAATTTGAGCAGAGCAGAAGAGGATTGAGAGATGAAATTCGTAATTCAACGTGTACTTTCAGCTGAAGTTACCGTGGATAAATCTATTGTTGGCAAAATAGACAAAGGATTTCTGGTACTTGTGGGCATCAGTCAGACAGACAACGAACAGATTGCAGATAAAATGATAAAAAAGCTTATCGGATTAAGAATTTTCGAAGATGCAGAAGGCAAAACCAATCTGGACATTAAGACGGTTTCCGGCGGTCTGTTAATAGTATCGCAATTTACTCTCTATGCAGACTGCAAAAAAGGAAATCGCCCATCCTTTATCCAGGCAGGCGCTCCGGATAAGGCTGAAGAATTGTATGAGTATATAATGAAAGCCTGCAAAAAAGAAATTCCCGATGTGGAACATGGTGTCTTTGGTGCTGATATGAAGGTAAGCCTGGTAAATGATGGTCCTTTTACAATTGTGCTGGATTCTGAGGAAATATGTAAATAAATAAGCCTTTATGCCATTTTATATTATAAAACGCTACTTACTATGCGTAAAATCTGTATTTTGCGCATAGTTGCATCTATCTGCTCTGCTTCTCTTGAATGGCTTTTTGCTTTTGGTGCTTACCGTCTCACAGATGATTTTGACATGGATTGACCCTGCCGTAAATCCGTTTTCGGGTTATGTGCAGGGTCTTTTTTCTGCCGTGAGTGGCTTTCACTGCAACAGCCTGTTATTGTTCTTTGTACCATCTAATCAAATCATCATGGAATACATAAGTTCCAACAAAGCTGTCGTTTCCCCCTATAGAAAAGCATTCGCCATTGTTGCGGTTGTAAGCTACCTGACCGTAATCAAATTCATACCAGCCATCACCTTTATCCGTCATGGGACCGGCCCAGAACCAATCAGGTAAGGTATCGACATCGATTTCCGGTGCCAGTTTGGTGTTAAAATGAAATATATAAATATCCAGTATTATATTGTTGTCAATCTCATAAGTAGCTTCCCATGAAATATCCGTTATCTTCCAATCCGTCCAATACCAGTTAAATTG
>JBJFCM010000006.1:15504-19617 GCA_051888955.1 Lachnospiraceae bacterium
TAGCTTCCCATGAAATATCCGTTATCTTCCAATCCGTCCAATACCAGTTAAATTGAGCTTCTTCCGGTGTGGTTACATATTCTTTCACATCTTCACAAGCATATTTCACAACATACCAGGGCAAGTCACCTGCATTATCCGGCAGACGTACCCAATCGTCTTCTGATATGCCGGTATATTCCGAGGCCGGGTAATTTACTTCTGGTGCATTAAAATAGCAGCTTATGGAAATATCCTGTATCAAATCGTTGCCACCAAGGGTGTCCCAATTTTCACTCGATGCAGCCACAATCTCTTTTTTTATTATTGTCAATACCTGTTGCAGTGCAAGTTCGGTATCTATATCCTCTGAAAGAAGTCTGTCATCCCAATACCATATATCAAATGCATCTGGCTTAATCTCAGTATCTTCAAAATAAGTTGTCACTAAAAGCTGACCGAAAATACTGGTATCAATTAACGTAATGGCTTTATCCAAATAGGATTTTAGAACTATTGTATAGTGGCTTAGTTTATTTTGATCGAATATCTCATTATATAAATATTCCGTATAATAGCTATCGGTAATAGCCGGATTATATGGGGTGGTGGTAAAACTGATGGTATCTTCTGCTATCGTCACTTTATGCCAATTTTCATCGAAAGTATATGCTTCGTAAAAATAATCACCATTCCCCTGCCCGAAATAAGGACAATTATGAATTAAATAGCCTTTTCCACCATCTTCATAATAGGATAACTGCATGTTGCCCGCATGGGAAAGTGCAGGTTCGTAGGAAGTGACAATTGCATCCTCTGAAAGAGTATCCCCTTTATGAAAGGAGTCCATATCCGGATAAGCCTTTGCTCCGTCATAAAGTTCCAGCAGAAAATAGCCTCCCAGATTTCCTTCTAACCATGCACGAAGGCCCTCTTCAGACTCCAGAGTATCCTCTTCCGATACCATTCCAATACCGGAAATACGCAGGATATCCTGTATGCCATCACCATTCATATCACATAGATAGTCGTTGACAAAAACTTTCTGTTCTGTGGCATACGTTTCTTCTATAAATGTATCAGGAGAAGGCTGAGGGGTAGAAACATCTACCGTTTCAGAAATAACTACTTCTGTTCCGGGCTGTTCTACTTCCTTCTCTCCCACTGCTCCGGTAAAGGTCAGAAAGATAGCGGCTACGCATAATAGCAGCACTATTGTTGTTGATATCACAAAGAAGCAGGGTTTCTTTGCTATTCGTACAATTCTTTCCTTTAGATATCTTTTTCCACCGGATATGGTCGTTGCGCAGCACAGCATGTCTCTATAGCGTATATTTTTTACAGACAGAGCAATCAGAACCTTCCCATATTCTTCCCGTTTCTCATCCGAAAGCTTTGACGTAACGCTTTCATCACAGGCAAATTCCGCATCCTGTTTACTCATATAAGCAGCTAGCCAGACTAAAGGATTGTACCAGTGCAGAATCAGGCATAGGCTCCTGAAAAATGCCCATATATGGTCTTTATGCCTGTAATGGGTGCATTCATGAACCAGTATATGGTACAAAAAAATGGCATTCTCTGCGTCTCTCTGCCTGATATATATGCCAGGATGGAACAGACCGAACATACAGGGCGTAGTGACTATCTCAGAAATGTATACAGGAACAGGTGTCGAAAGCGATATATCTCCTTCTCCCCTGTCTTCTATTTCAAAAATTCTTCGAGAATGCTTTAACCTTTGTGCAAAAAGAAGATTAGATGCAATTAACACGACAGCACAGCCTGTCATGCCAAAAATCCAAAGCAACATCCATTTCTTTGTTGCAAAAACTGTTCCAATATCTTGATACCATTTTCCATCAGCAGTCTGAAAAAAATTTTCCTGTATAACAAAGTCGTTAGCCGTCTCCACTGCTTCAGAGTTGCCGTAATCATGTACTATATCCGGCATTTCTGACAGAGTTGAAAGATCTGTACCGGATGTAATCTCTGACAATTCTATTTCTTTATCCGGTAAATTTTCTGTAACAGGAAATAAATTCAGGATACTTACAGCACTGGTCGGGATGGTAACAGGAATCAATAGCCGTAAAAGTACCAACAGCCAAAGCCCATATCGAATACGGGCAGACAGTCTGTTTTTAAATATCTGACGAATTATGCATACAACTATAATCAATACACTGGAAGTGATGATCCATTCTTTCATAGGCACCTCCTAGGGAGTTTTCTTCGAACGTTTCAATATTTCATATAATTCATTAATTTCTTCATCTGATAGCTCCTGCTCTTTTGTCATCGCACTCATCATCAGACTGACACTACCCTTGTACACACGCTTTAAGAAGTTTTCCGTTTCTTTTTTGACCGCCAGATCCCTGTTGACACAGGGACTGTACAAACGCACTTTTTGACTGTCGGCATCACAGGCAATCAGCCCCTTTTCAGTCATGCGGTTCAGCATGGTCATGGTGGTACTCTTGGACCATCCTGTGCTGTGTTTTAATTGTTCGACAATTTCACGGCTGGTCTTGGGAGAAGCTTCCCATAAGCATTCCATCACATTCCACTCTGCAGTTGTTAAATTGATATTTGTTTCAGACATAGCTATTCTCCGTTTCTCTTTTACTCCCATTTCGAAATTGTGATCTCGATAAGAAAAAGTAGCGTTGTTTCATTAAGCTTCCCCGCTTATAGTATCTATGGAAAATAATTGGTCATTTGGAACCCATTTAGATACTGAAGTTATATTGGTTATTAGTAACTTTATTCAAATAGAGAAACTTTCGGGAACACTTTCCCGAAAAGGGAGTAAATATATGCTTTTATAAAAAGGCAGTTTACATTGTAAACTAATTATAACACATGTGGTCTACAATGTAAACTGCCTTTGCAAAATAAAAGTTCCTTTTGGATTTGCGAATTTAGTACTGCTATGCTTTTAAGGACAAGCGCTACAGCCGTCCCTCAGAAAAGAAATAGGCAGCAATTTGCGCCCTGGAGCTGAATTCTTCCGTTGCCAGAAGCTGTGCGACCTCTTCCCTGCTGTATAAACCTGCTTCTATGTCTTCATTACTGGAGGAATGGTCAGAAATTTCGCCATCTACTTCCACAAAAGCAATATTGGTTTTGATATCGGAAATCGCTACTGCCGAAAAGGAAGCCGGAAGAATTTTATTGATTTTCTTAAGCTGTAGTCCGGTTTCTTCATAGAGCTCTCTTGTAATGCACTCTTCCACTGTCTCGCCGTCCTCCAGCATACCTGCACACAGATTGTAGATTCTTTTGTTGACTCCCATGCGGAATTCGTGTAACAATAGCAGTTTGTCTCCACAGGTGGCAATAATGGAAAGTCCGCTGGAACTCTTTCCTAGATCTGAAATCTCCTTTAATTCCTTGCGGCTGACGATTTCATATGCTTTTTCTTTTCCTGCTTTGTTCAGGTATGTCAGTTCATAATTTTTCAGATATTTTCCATCTTTTACTTTTTTCAGGCTGATAAGCTTCATGAAGTATCTCCTTGTTATGTTGATGCATGCTGTGAAGGTCAGACTTCGGTGAAATGTTTACTTGATGTTTGTTGGGAAAACAGTTCACTTAAAGGTCTGTTAATCCGTTTGCGGGTGATTTCCACCAAGCCTAAAGGCGTCATATCCACCACGCTTGTTTTGACAGAATCTGCTTTTACCAGGGTAGTTAATCTGTGCAGCAACTCCTTCTGTTTTTCTTCCGAAGCCATATTGATAAAATCCACGATAATGATGCCAGAAAGATTTCGCAGTCTCAGTTGCAGGGCGATTTCTTCGGCAGCTTCCATATTAATTGCATAGAAAGTATCCTCACTATGCTTTCCAGCTTCGTATTTGCCCGTATTTACGTCGATTACCGTCAGGGCTTCTGTTGGCTCAATTACCAGGTAACCGCCCGATTTGAGCCACACACGGCTGTTTAAAGCCCCCTCTAATAATGTTTTTACACTATAGAGCTTTTCTAAGGGATAAGCATCCTGATAAAATCTGACAGTAGGTAGTTTTAAACCGGATAGTCGCTTCTCTTCTTCCGCATAATTTTTAAGTTCCTCATAAATATCTGCACAGTCCGTGATGATTTCATCAAAGTCTCCTACATAAT
>JBJFCM010000007.1:0-4087 GCA_051888955.1 Lachnospiraceae bacterium
CCCCATATGGGGAGAGACTGGAAGAGAAGGCTGCATTGCCTGCCCTGTATAAGACGATAGGAGAGCGGTTTGCAGGACTGGATGACTGGAGCATGTATCTTATTACTGCTTATGAGCAGGCTGAACGGGACATTGGACGTAAGGCGGATAAGAACCGTAAGATATACAATGGTATGATGAAAACCTATTATTATCAGTTTATGGGACCTAAGCCGCCGAAAGAAAAAAGAGGCTGAGCGTCCGGCGGATGGCAGCCGGTATGAAGGATAGTATGTGTACAGGATTACGAATAAAGACATTGGTATATGCGCTGGTTTTCTGTGCGACTTCCATGGTGTGTATGCTTATTTTTGCGGACCATAAGGCAATCACAATTGCCAATGTTGCACAGGATCAGGTTGTAAGCGAAGAGACATTCCAGACAGGGAACCCGGACGAAGCGGCCAGACCTCTGCGCTTCAGACAGGGGGAAGAAGATACAGCATATCTCTGTATTCCGTTGGAAATGGGAATAAAAGCAGAAAATGTAACCATGGAAAACCATTACATGGAAAAAGAGATGTGGATATACATAGCCGGTGCCACACCGGATTATTATGAAAAGGAAGCGGTATCAGGCAATATTTCCCGAATTGAGGCAGGATGCTATGAATATTCCGGTGATAAAGTCCTGATAAAATTTTCCCTGAATGGTGTGTATGAATGTAAGAGTGTCCTGGAGGAGAGTAAGCTTTATATAGAATTTGTGCCTCCCTGGGAGGTATATGAAAAGATTGTGGTCATAGATGCGGCAGGCGGCGGAGAGGATGCCGGTATCCAGAGCAATGGCCTTGTGGAAAAAGATGTAACGCTGGATATTGTGAAGAGACTTAAGCTTCTTTTGGAAAAAACGGATGTCAAGGTATATTATACCAGGACGGAGGACGTGGATATCTCGGCGGAAAGCAGGGTGGCATTGGCGAATGCAGTTCGTGCAGATTTGTTTATCAGCATCGGATTGAATGAGAGCGGGAATGTAGCGGACTATGGTACAGAGGCTATATACAACGAAGCATATTTCATTCCTAAATTCGGTAATGTAGAACTGGCGGATCTGGTGGAGCGGCAGGTTGTTACCGGGGTAAGCGGAAGAGGAAATGGATTGTATGCTGCCGAAGATTCTGATATACTATTACAAGAGGCAAAGGTACCCTCGACAATTATAAAAGTCGGTTATGCCAGTAATTCCCGGGAGGCAGAGCTTTTGAAAAGCGGAGACTACAGGGATAAAATTGCAATGGGATTGTATGATGCCATTGTGGAAGCGGGCAGATAGGGGTAGGTGCCAGGGAAGGTGCAGCTTTATGAGAATTATATTTGCAACAGGAAATGCAGGGAAAATCAGAGAAGTCAAGGAGATTTTGGCGGATCTGCATATGGATGTAGTGTCTATGCGGGATGCAGGTATCAATATCGAGATAGAAGAAGATGGAACGACCTATGAAGAAAATGCCATGATTAAGGCAAGAGCGGTGGCTGCCCATGCGGGAGAAGGCGATATTGTAATGGCAGACGATTCGGGGTTGGAGATTGATTACCTGAATAAGGAACCCGGCGTATATTCGGCGAGATATCTGGGGGAGCGAACCTCTTATCGCATGAAGAATAAGAATCTGATAGAGCGTCTGCAGGGCGTGCCGGATGAGAAGCGTACGGCCCGATTTGTGTGTGCCATAGCAGCAGTACTGCCAGGCGGCATGGAGTTGACCGCACGTGGGGTCATTGAAGGCAGAATAGGGTATGAGGAAAGAGGAACCGGTGGCTTTGGCTATGATCCTATTTTTTACGTACCGGAATTCGGAAAGTCTACAGCAGAACTTTCTCCTGAAGAAAAAAATGCAGTCAGTCATAGGGGACGGGCATTGCAAGCCATGAAAGAAGAATTGAGAAAATATATCTAATGGTGAACAGAAGATGAAAGTATTGATTGTAAGCGATACTCATAAGAAAAACAATAATTTTTTTCGTGTGCTTGAGATGGTTGCACCGGTGGACATGGTTATCCATTGTGGCGATATTGAAGGAAGTGAATATGCGATTTCAGCCGGAGCCGGCTGCATGGTGGAGATGGTGGCAGGTAATAACGATTTCTTTTCCCAGCTTCCCATGGAGAGGGAGTTTGCACTCGGTAAATATCATGTCTGGGTAACGCATGGACACAATTATTATGTTTCGATGGGAACGGAACGGTTGAAACAGGAGGCCAGGCTCAGAGGAGTGGACATTGTTTTCTTCGGACATACGCATAGACCTGTGATGGAGCTTCATGATGATGTTATTGCCATTAACCCTGGAAGTCTTTCTTATCCCAGACAGGAGGGACGGCAACCGTCCTATGTGTTGATGGATATAGACAGATCTGGGGAGGCTCATTTTACTTTAAACTATTTGTAGGAGGGGAAATTACCAATGAAAAATGAAAACATACTAAAAAATCTTTCAGATGTAGCCAGAGTCAACAAAACAGCGATTTTATGCCATGGTATAATAGATAGCGTTATTACGTTGGCCTATCTGGTGGAGGTGATAAAGGGTAGCCGTTCCATTCCGTATTTTCTGTTGATTGCATTGCTGGCAATGGCACCAATTGCGGTGGAAGCGGTACTGTACAGGAAAAACAGTGATGCTACTGCAATTAAGCATGTGATGGCATGGTGCTACGTGCTGCTGTATGCGGTTGCGGTATTCACTACAAATAGCCTGCTTCCCTTTACCTATATCCTTCCCATGCTGGCGGTGGTTACGCTGTATTCGGATCCGGGATATTGCCTGAGACTCTCTGCAAGTGCATTTCTGGTAAATGTGGCAGATGTTGTCTATAAGGCGATAACGGTGGGGTTTGCTTCAGAGGAACTTCCGGATGTAGAAATCAGACTGTTGCTGACCCTGCTTGTTTCTATTTTTGTAGTGTTATCTACCCGTGTGCTCAAGCAGATCAATGAAAATAAGCGTCAGCAATTGGAAGCGGAAAAGGAAAAAATAGAAAGACTGCTGCAGGAGGTTATGCGTCTTTCGGGTGAATTGTCGGAAGGTATTGAACAGGTGGATGAGCATATGAGCGTTCTGGATACCTCCACTGAAAAGATGGGAAGTGCCATGGAAGAGGTAAATGCCGGGACCATGGAGACTGCGGAATCCGTACAGAACCAGTTGCTTCGCACGGAGGAAATTCAGAAGCTGATAGATGAGGTGCGGGATGCCAGCGAACACATTATGGAAGGTATGGAGACTGCTTCCAAGGAAGTGGAAAGCGGGCTGGTAAATATGGATGAACTGGCACGTCAGGCCGGAAAATCAAAACAGGCCAATGAGACGGTCGTGAAACTGATGGATGAGTTGCAGAAGCAGGCAGAGAAGATGACGGAAATCATTACTCTGATAACCAGTGTAGCTAACCGTACCGGTATGCTGGCATTGAATGCAAGCATAGAGGCTGCTCGCGCAGGAGATGCAGGCCGGGGCTTTGCGGTGGTTGCAACACAGGTCACAGATTTATCTGAACAGACCAAGCAGGCGGCTGTCAACATTACAGAGCTGATACATGAGGTGGTAGGAGAATTAGCCGAGGTGACGGATGCCGTTGCAGTCCTTGATGAAAACACAAAGGCCCAGGATGAAAAAGCCGGTGAACTGGGTAGAAGCTTCCAGACTATTACGGATACGACACATAATATGGCGGAAAAGGTGCAGGGAATGGAAAAGATGATTACCGACCTGGCAAAGGCCAACGGGGACATCGTGCAGAGCATCCAGACGATTTCTGCTGTAACAGAAGAGGTTACGGCGCATTCCAGCGAGACAATGAACGCCTGCCGGGAGAATCAAAAGATAGTTAATGAAGTCAGTGAAATCGCAGCAAAACTGAATCAAAATGCACAGGAGTTGAAGAACGCGCAGGAGCAGTAAAAATCTGCAAATGAGGGCATATGAATATAAATTAGAAACTCCTTTTTCGGAATTGTGTTCTCGATGAGAAAAAGGCATCAGGAAAAGAAATAAACTTAAGTGGCTGTTGACATCCCCCAAAAGGTATTATATAATATGTTTT
>JBJFCM010000008.1:0-4086 GCA_051888955.1 Lachnospiraceae bacterium
ATATTATTCGCGCACGTCTCAGTTCCTCAAACTGAAAGCTTGTCCGCGAATAGTACCTTGCACCCTGTGTTAAAATTTGCTCAGAACACATTTGTATCTTCTAAAAACACAGGTACATATTCACAAAAAAGCTCGCTAACCCGCATAAAATCAAGGTTTCTTCGCCAGCAAGCACACAGTCTCCACATGCCCCGTCCAAGGGAACATATCCACACCAACGCCCTTTATCATTTTGTATCCCCGTTTTGTCAGGTACTTTAAGTCTCTTGCAAGCGTTTCCGGGTTGCAGGACACATAGACGATTTTGGCGGGCTGCAGCTTTACTACCGAGCTTAAGAAGGCTTCATCGCTGCCTGCCCGGGGCGGATCCATGAATACCACATCCACGGATGCCTTCTGCTCTGCCATCTGCACCATGAATTCGCCCGCATCTTTCTCATAGAAAGAAATATTGGATACGTTGTTGAGCCTGGCGTTGATCTTGGCATCCTTTACCGCTGCTCCGTTTAGTTCCACGCCAATGACTTCTTTGGCTTTGTCACTGGCTACCATACCGATTGTACCGATGCCGCAGTAAGCATCCAATACGACCTCTTTACCGGTCAAATTGGCGTATTCCACCGCCTTGCTGTACAGCTTTTCGGTCTGTATGGGATTAATCTGATAAAAGGACTGCGGAGAAATGCGGAAGGTCTTTCCGCACAACACGTCTTCGATATAGCCCTTTCCATACAGCACGTGCTCCTTATTGCCAAGCACCATGCTGGTGCCGCGGTCATTTACATTGAGTACGATTGTCGTGATTTCAGGATGCTTTTTTAAAAGTGCCTTCACAAAGTTGTTTTTGGAGGGCATAATAGGGGACGCCAGCACCAGTACCACCATGATCTGCCCCGTATGATAGCCTGTCCGCACCAGAACATGGCGAAACAAGCCGTATCCGGTATCTTCGTTATACGGCCGAATCTTAAAGGACTTTAAAAGGCCACGGATGGTCACGATGATTTCATCCGCCTTTTCATTCTCCAGCAAACAGGAGTCAACAGGCACAATTCTGTGGGTTTTCTCCTCATAGGTGCCGGAAATAATATTGTGCCGCCTGTCCTCGCCGAACACGGCATGCACCTTATTGCGGTAATGATATGGATTCTCCATGCCGATAATGGTATCTAACTTTCCAAACTCTCCGCAAAAATCCTTTACCATTTTCTCTTTTTGCTTTAACTGCTGCTCGTAAGGCACTGTCAGCCCCTTGCAGCCGCCGCATTTTCCGGCTGCCGGGCAAACCGCCTGAGCATTATTACGTTTCTTCAATTCCTTCTCCATAATCCTTCACCTGTTCTACCATATGTCCGATGTTGCCCTCTCCGGCAAATTTATCCAAATCAAAAAAATCTTCGTCAGCTATCGTCAAAAATAACAACGGATGCTTCTCTGCCCGCAGTTCCACTTTTTCGCTCAGCCTGCCTACATAGACCTCTACATAACAATTCTGGTTGTAATATGTAAAATCCATCATATGACGCAAAACGACCTGACTGCACGCAATACCGGTTTCCTCATAAAGCTCTCTGTAGGCTGCTGCAAAATGGTCTTCCCCCGGCTCTATTTTACCACCTACCAGATTATACTTTCCCTTATAAGGATTGCTGGTTCTTTTGCAGAACAACAACCTCTCACCCGTTTTATCATAAATCATAATACAATTATAGCCCTGCATCCTTTTTCTGCTTTCCTCTCTGCTGCTTCTATCTGCACTGACAACAGCTTGTCCGCAAATCCCTTTCCATTATGGCACACCTGCTGCTTATCTTCAATCTTTTCCTTACAGGGAGTTCCTTTTTCGTCTTGCAGGAAACTTCCTTATGATGTTCCCGGCCGGGAGTTCCCTGTTACCATCTGTCTTTCTATACGACCGATTACCGAAAAACTGATGCAGCTTTATAAGAAATAGTATATAGTGGCTACAGAAAGGAGATACGCCATGAAAATAGAAATTAAGCTGGACGAAAATCAGGAAGAGACCAAGGTGCTGATTATCGCCGCAAAAATGACCGATGAAGTCAGAAATATTTTAGAGAAGCTTTCGGAAGAAAAGGCTTCTGTTCTTGCAGGTTTTCGGGACGAGCTGCTGGAAATCTTAAATCCAGAGGATATCTATCGGATCTATGCTGCAAACCAGAAAGTTTTTGCTGTAACAAGTAACGGAGAATACCTTTTAAGGGCCAGATTATATGAATTGGAAAGCAGACTACTGCGCTATGACTTCATCCGCATTTCCAATTCAGAAATCATCAATTTAAAAAAAATACAGAATTTTGACCTAAGCTACACCGGCACTATCGGCGTAAAGCTGACGGACGGCACTACCACCTACGCTTCCAGACGCTATGTAAACAAAATCAAAGAAACATTAGGGATATGAAACTTCATAACCAAACAACTCTATTCTATATAGAAAGGAAATCATTATGAAAAAGAAAATTTTACAACGTGGTGCTATCGGCATGCTCGCAGGCATTGTACTAAGCTACCTGATTACAATATGCATTTCCCTGACCTTTGGCACAGGTGAATATTACCCCTGCGTGCCAAGCTTAGTTACGCAGGTAGGCTCCCCTATCGGCGCGGTCATCGTGCAGACTGTACTGAGTGCTGTTTTAGGTGCTGTATTTGGCGGTGCAAGCGTTATCTGGGAAATTGATTCCTGGAGCATTTTAAAACAGAGCCTTATTTATTTTCTACTGTCCTGTATCGCCATGCTCCCCACTGCCTATCTTGCTCACTGGATGGAACACAGCTTGAGGGGCATCCTGCAATATGTAGGAATATTCGTTGCCATCTTCCTGTTCGTATGGCTGGTGCAGTATTTTTCCTGGAAGATAAAAATCCGGAAACTGAACAAACACCTGCAGCAATAAATTTCCCCTATGTGCAAAAACACCTTATACGAATCACTGCCCGGACAGCCGCAAATTTTGCTAAGCATGCTCGGGCAGCGTTTTATCTTTTCCGGTTAATATGTCGTTGCCAAACCGCTTTATTCTGTCTCCTCATCAATCCACTTCACAATATGGGAAAAATCGATTTCCAGTTCTCCGTTATAGATGCCCACAGGCACCGGCTGATCCAGTCCATAGATTACGGGACATACCTCGCTTTCAAAAAGGTATACCAGAAGCTTCCGCTGAGAAGGATCTAAAATCCAGTATTCCCTCACACCGGCTTCCATGTACTTGGAAAGCTTCTTGGTATAGTCCTTTCGTTTCGTAGAAGGAGAAATCACCTCCAGCAAAAAATCGGGTGCACCGTATATGCCCCATTTCTTTATCTTGTCCGTATCACATATTATCCCCACATCCGGCTGCACCATAGTCTTCTCGTCGCAGTCCAGCTGCACATCCACGGGAGCGATAAAAGGGCGGCAATTTCCACCCCTTTCCATAATAAAGTTGGCAATCTGACGATATACCTCGCCACCGATTGACTGATGCCTGAAAGTCGGGGATGCCATATCGTAAAAGTACCCGTCAATCAGCTCCACCCGCTGATCCTCCGGCAAAGCGCGATAATCCTCCACGGTATAACTGCCGTTCCTGTCAGCCTGATAGGAAGGCGCTTCCTGTACAGTCGGCCTCTCCGTAAATAATTGTTCCAACGCCTGCAGCGTATCGTAACGGGGACTTGTCGTTTCCCCCGAAAAAATCTTCTGAATCGTACCCAGCGGCACACCTGACAGCTCTGCCATCTGCGCATAGGTGTAACCCTTTTCCTGTTTCTTCTTCTTCATTTCCTGAATCGTCATACAAATACCTCCTGTATAGCATGCACATACAACCCACCCATTTGTAGCTCTTTTATTCATTATAGAAGAAGAATTTCCATTTATCAATCGAATTATATTCTAATTTTAACCGTTCTGTTGTTGCATTTCCACTTTTTAACCGTTTCAAGATGCCTATCTTTTCTGATTAATCGGCTGTATCCCTTCTTTTCTTACATTGTGCTCCTGATTCTGGTTCTCAGGTTTAACCTTTTGCGTGATACTATTAAATTCATCGAGATTTTTCTGCCGGTTCAACGCTT
>JBJFCM010000009.1:0-1117 GCA_051888955.1 Lachnospiraceae bacterium
TGTGTTTCCGATTTTGAAGCAAACAAAAAGGCATCTGCAGCTTTGTAATAGTCCTTTAACCGACAATTATCTATTTTCCCAATAAAATTTACCTCTTCCGAAAGTCCTATCTTGGCACAGGTTTTCTCCAGTTCTATTTTATCGGGACCGTCCCCTACAAGCAACATCTTAAATGGCTTCCCGTAGGATTCCTTAAAGCGCTGCAGGCTTTCTAACAGAAAGGAAATATTCTTCTCCTTTGCCATTCTGGATACACTGATAAAAAGCGGACACTCTTCTGCACCATACTGTCTCCTGATTCGTCCGGCATTGTCCGCATCCGCCAAAAAGCTTTCGTCCGAAATGCCGGTAGGCAGTATAGAGAGCTGCTCCTTCGGATAGGAATAGTCCTGCTCCAGATATGCTGCCATGCCTTCCGTCGGCACAAAAATATGGTCACAGTGTTTGAAAAATTCTTTCAGATATCCGGCAATCAGTTTCTCCGTTGTCCTGACGATTTTGGGATAACTAAGCATCCATTCCGGCATCACATAATGGGCATACTGCTCATACCGTGTGTGGTAGGTAAAGGTCATCGGTATATTGTACTTTCTTGACAGGTACACCGCAGTCTTTCCGATAATCATAGGGTGATGCACATGAATGATGTCAAACTCTCTCTTTTTAAATTCTGCCTCGATTCTTTTGTCGATGGGTGAAGGAATGGACACACCGCCACAGATCCCCTGTAACAGGGAATGATATCTGACCGTGTCGATTTCCTCCTGCTGCTCCTTATAGGTGGGTGCAAAAACTACGACCTCATGCCCCAGCTTTCTAAGTCCCTCCGTCAATCTCTCAATACTGATTGGAACACCTGCCACAAAGGGCTTATAATTATTTGTCATCATTGCGATTCTCATATGTATTCCTGCCTCTCTTATTGTCTTCAGTATAGTTTTCAATTTGGAATTTTGAACACAGAAAAAGCCAAAGAATTTCTAAAGAAATTCCCCGGCTTTTTCTTAAGTTGCAAATATTACCTCTAATTTGATGCTCAGAATGTGATTACAATATCTTTTTCCAGAAGATATTTCTCTACTGTATCAGCACCTTTCTCTTTCCAGAAATCCACCTG
>JBJFCM010000009.1:1217-4076 GCA_051888955.1 Lachnospiraceae bacterium
CTCATAGGGCTGTTAGGCGTTCAATTTCACAACCCTGTCGCACCAGCCTGCAGCCAGTTCTTCATCATGGGTAATGACAAGAATGGCTTTTCCCTTTTCTTTCAGCCCCTGTAATAATTTCCCCACCTGCTCCATGTGAAAACGGTCCAGCCCGCTGGTCGGCTCATCCAGTATAATCAGCTCCTTATCCGCCAGAATAGCCGAAGCGATAGCAACTCTCTGTTTCTGGCCACCTGACAGGCTCATGGGATGTGCCTGCGCATACTCCAAAAGCCCCAGAGTTTCCAGAACCGCTTCACAGTCCGTGCCTTCCTTCGTACCTAAGAGCACCTCTTCCCTGACGCTGTCACTAAATAACTGGTAATTCACATCCTGCATGACCATAAAGCTTTTTTTCAGCAATTCTCTTGAACGGATTGCTTTCCCCTGCCATAATATTTTCCCGCTGACAGGCTTAAGTAATCCGCAGAGCGTTTTGGCAAAGGTACTTTTACCGATACCATTATGTCCCATGATACCAACGATTTCGCCATTCCCTATCCGAAAATGCTCCATCCGGTATATGGCCTTGTTTTTCTGATAGCCCACATTCAGTTCTTCCATCTCCAACAAGGCTTTCTCACACCTTATCTGCGTTTTTTCTTCCACAGCCTCACAAACATTTTCCAGATATGCTGCCCTTAAGCCTCTTCTTTTCAGTTCATTGTCCGGAAGCCTGCAAAAAGCCGCTTTGCTCCACTCCTCTTTACAGATTCCATCTTCAAAATAAAGATACCGGTCAGCAAATGCCAGCGTCCATGCCAGCCTGTGTTCCGCAATGAGGATGGTGGTTCCCTTTTCTTTTTCTTTGATGATCAGTTGTTTGATGTCTTCAATTGCTTTTTTGTCCAGATTGCTGGTAGGCTCATCTAAGACCAAAAGTCTGGGATTTAACATACAGCTTGCTGCAAAAGCAATCCGCTGCTTTTCTCCGCCTGATAAGTGAAAAATGCTTTTGTCAAGCAGATGCTCCACGGAAAACTCTTTTGCCTTTTCTGCTACCCGGGTTCTGATTGCTTCCGGTTCAAGTCCCATATTCTCGCAGGGAAATGCCAGTTCTGCTGTCGTGTCTACATTAAAATATTGGGTCTTGGGATTCTGAAATACACTTCCCACCAAGGGCACATAGGCTTCTATTCTTTCTTCTCCAAGCTTAAGACCCAGACATTCTCCACTGCCCTCCAGCTCTCCCGGATAAAAATCGGGACTTAAGCCATTCAAAATTCTGGTAAGCGTGGTCTTTCCGCTTCCGCTTTTGCCGCAGAGAACAATACACTCCCCCTGCCCGATTGTAAAATCCAAGTTCTTAAGCTGCTTACACTTTGCATTTTTATACTGATAGGAAATTCCTTTTCCGTAAATACAGGGTTCCATTACGCTTTTCCTCCCACAAATAAAATCAAGGGAACCAGGCACACAAACATGTAGAGAACATCCATTTTTTTCATGGAAAGTTCCGTCATGCAGGTATGCTTACCGGGCAGACCGATTCCCTTGGTCAGCGATGAGATAGATAAATCCTGCGCTACATTATTGCCATTCATGAGAAGCGGCATTAAAATATATTCCAGGGACTGTACCGGATGCAGCAAAAGCGCTCCTTTACCGGAGGCAATTCCCCGATAGGCCAGAGCATTGCATATCTGCCTGTAGTCCTCTTTTATCGTTGGGAAAAAACGAATGATAACCATACAGGGAATGATGACGTTTTCCGGTACCTTTATTTTTCTCATGGCACACACAAATTCTCCGACAGTCGTGGTGGTAAATGCATAGGTTCCCGCAATGATACAGGGCAGCAGCATGCGCAGGGACACCACGAGCATGGATACCCAGACAGCCGCATAGCCATCTAGCTGCGGCAACAGATAAACATCTGCTAAAATGCAACTAAAATAAAATATCGCCAGCTTCAATGCTGCTTTTCCCCTGCCATAGCCCCAAAAGGGAAGCAGAAACAGAAGCGTCATAAGCATCTCCGTCCTCATATCCACATGCAGGAACAAAAGAAAATTGGATAACAGCAACAAATACAATTTTGTTAAGGGATGAAACTTAAACATCTATACAATTCCTGCCTTTACAAAGTGTTTCTTTACCATCTTCTGTCCAAACAGTCCTCCCAAAACTGCCGCTACCAGGATAGCTGCCATGCATATCCAGAAGGTTCCCGTGTTGATGTAAGCAAATACCCTTTCAATGTAAGCAGTATCCTTACCTCTTCCCACCAGTTTCTCCACATATTTCTCCCTCATGAACCACAGAGGCAGTACCGGACCGGTCAGCCCATAAGAAAATACAACATAGCTGATGAGCAACATCGGTTTCTTTCTATATCTGCAGCCAAACGCAATCAAGTCAGCGGCAAGTCCGCATACCACATTGGCTGCAAAGGATAAGATAAAATGTCCCGATACAAAGAAGAACAGTCCCATGACTACCCCCATAATGGTAATGGCTCCAAATTTCTGTACTTTGGCAATAAGCAGCATATATACGGTGCCGGAAATAAGGGCAGAAATTGCCGGAAGCAATACATAGGAAAGTCCCGGTATGACAACCGCCGATGCAAAGGTAGCGATTGCCACCAGTACGAAATAGAGGGCGGTAAATACGCCTGTAGAAATCAAATCAGGTATCGTAAGCTTGTTGCTTTGTTTCATTAGTAAATATCCTCCCATTGATAAGCTTTCTTATATTTCTAAAACATTAGAATTATAATTCTTTTAGTTAGTTTCGACTAACATAAGAAATAGTAACATTTACTAATTCTTTCGTCAACAAGAAAAAACTCCCAAAATTGAGAGTTTTTCTCATAAA
>JBJFCM010000010.1:0-4069 GCA_051888955.1 Lachnospiraceae bacterium
CATCCGCAATATCCATGAATTCCTTTGCCGGCATATTGTGGCTGGTGCGGATGGCATTGACGCCCATCTTTCGCAATATCTTAAACTTCCTGCGCAGTGCCGCCTCATAAAAAGCAGCTCCCAGGCAGCCAAAATCATGGTGTTCACAGACACCGTGCACTTTTAGCCTTCTTCCATTTAAATAGAAGCCGGTATCCGGACAAAAATCCATTGTCCGAAAGCCCAATGTTACCGTATCCTCATCCAGATAATTACCGTTTTCATCAAATAGCCTTATCTGCAGATGATACAGATTGGGAGCTTCCACATCCCATCGCAGAGGCTTCTTAATCAACACCTTTTTTACTGCCCTGCATCCGCTCTGCCCGTCCTCCTTCAGAGGTTCCTGCGCAGACCTGATTTCATCCTGCGTGCCTAAAATTTGCGGCACGCCGCCTTTCCCGCATAGCAGATAGGAAACCTGTACTCCTTGGGATACCTGACCGCAGATTTCCGTTTCGATATCCAGCAGGAAATCCTCCCCCTGCTCTTTCATGGAAACATAGGTGCCGTCATAGGCAAGAGCCGTTTGCGGCAACACCCGGATAAATACGTTCCGATAGATTCCCGCGCCGGAATACCAGCGGCTGTTGGGTGCCTGATATACTGCTTTTACCAGAATTTCGTTGGGGCCATCCTGCAGGAAATCGGTAATATCCATGCCAAAAGCCGAGTAGCCGTACTTCCATTCCATAGCTTTGATACCGTTAATATACAGGGTACTGTCCATATACACGCCGTCAAAGCGAAGATAAATCCTTTCCCCGGGGCGGTAATGCGTGCTGCCGCCACAAAGTTCTTTTGTATCAAAGCTTCTGCGGTACCAGCCAATGCTGTCCTCATAGAGGTTATGGGTGTCATAAATCAGCCAGTCGTGGGGCAGACAGACCGGAGTAAAGAGTTCGGTATGTGCTTCCACCCAGGATTTATCGGTATGCAAATCTGTCTTTAGGAATTGCCAATTGTCACAGAACAGTTTTTGTCTCATAAGATCCTCCTGAAAATCCGGATAGTGGTACGTCGTTCCCCTTACTTCGCCACATATTTATGCAGCGTCCTTCGTACAGCCCCTTCCCCCGCACAAAGCTCCAGGAACATATCAATAATCTTTTCCTCCAGCCCGCAGGCATGGAGATCCACCAAAAAGATATCCTTGCGGGACAGAATGGGAGTAACGGCTGCCACCACACTTTCTCTGTCAGGCAGTGCTCCCGGCTGTAACCCGGACACTGCCAAACGCAATTCAACAAGAAGCGGATCCGGACTGGGCTCAAAGCTCTTTCCGGTATCATCTACGCCCAAAAGATATCTGAGATAGCCCGCTAACACCAAAGGAATGAAAATCAGTTTATTCACATCTTCTCCCTTTGTCAGATAAGCCTTCAAGGTTTCTCCGAAACGGATTGGCAGCTTCTGTGAGGTATCGGAAGCAATCCTCTGCGGCGTATCCGGCATAAAGGGGTTGGGCAGTCTCTTTTTCAGCACCTGCGCAATAAAATCTTCGGGAGAAATAATCCCGGGATTTACCACCACAGGCATGCCTTCTTCATAGCCCATACGGGTAATCAGACCAACAATATCCGCATCCTCCATCTCCTTGCAGATGCTGGTATAGCCAAGCAGACAACCATAAATAGCCATTGCCGTATGAAGAGGATTCAAGCAGGTACAGACCTTCATTTTCTCTACCTTGTCCACCGTTTCCCTGTCCGTAAAGATAATGCCACCCTTTTCTAACGGCGGTCTGCCATTGGGAAATGCATCTTCAATCACCAGGTATTCCGTTTCCTCCGCATTGACAAAGGCTGAGGTATAGGTGTTTTTGGAGGTAATAATCAGTTCTGCCTCTTCAAAGCCCTCCTGTAAAAGCATACTTCTTACCCCCTCGTCCGGTCTGGGAGTAATCTTATCTATCATGGACCAGGGAAAGGAGACCTTTGCAGGATTCTCTACATAGTCCAAAAATCCCTGTTCTGCCAACCCCTTTTCTACCAGGCCTTTTGCATAAGTCAGAACGCCTTCCTTCAGCTTGTCTCCATTGTGAGAGCAGTTGTCCATGCTCACCATGGCAATAGGCGCTGCTCCGGCCAGATATCTGTCATATAAAAGCACTGCCAGCTTCCCCATCAGATGTGCGGGCTTTAATCCGTTTTCTGCAAGATCCTTTTCCACCACTGGCAAGAGCCTGCCATCCGCTGCCTTTACGGCATAGCCTTTCTCTGTAATGGTAAAGCTTGCCATCTGTAAAGAAGAGCTTTCAAAAATTTCCTTTACCCGTTCTGCTTCAATCTCGTCACCATTGCCCAGACAAAGTGATTCCGTCACACTGCCGATTATTTTTTTCTCTACTGTACCGTCTGCCTTTAATACTACCAGAAGACTCAGATTATCAAAAGGCTTATATGCTTTTTCTATAATTTCCCAGTCAAATCCCTCACAGACAATAACACCTTTATCAAAGCTGCCTTCCATTAACAGCTTCTGCAAAACAGCCGCCGGAAATGCCCTGAAAATGTTGCCGGCACCAAAATGAATCCATGCCGGTGCTTCCTTCGTCCGGCTCTTTAGTTCTTCTCTGTCAAATCCGGGTATCTCCACACCTGCTGCCAGAAAAGCTTCTCTTCCTTCCTCTGTATCAATATCCGTAAGCCTCATAGCCTGTCCCTCCCATGACTCTTTACGATAGCTTCCCAAAGACCGTTTAAATAGGTCGCTCCCAACGCTCTGTCATAAAGTCCATAGCCCGGCATATGCCCGGTCTCTCCCCAGATGGTTCTGCCGTGGTCGGGACGGATGGGTCCGTCAAAGCCGATGTCATAGAGCGCCTTCATCAATTCATACATATCGAAGGTACCCTCTGAAGAAAGGTGGGGTGCCTCCTGAAAATCCCTTTGGGAATTAAATTTCAAATTTCTTACATGGGCGAAATGGATTCTGCCCTTTAGGGAACGAATCATGGCAGGCATATCATTTTCCAGATTGGTACCATAGGAGCCCGAGCAGAAGGTCACTCCATTGTGGGGGTTGTCCACCATTTTCATCATTCTCTCAATATTCTTCTGGCAGGTAATAATTCGTGGCAGGCCATAAACGCTCCATGCCGGATCATCCGGATGGATTGCCATATTGATATCATATTCATCGCAGACAGGCATAATGCGTTCCAGAAAATATTTTAAATTTTCAAAAAGCTTCTCCTCATCCACATCCTTATACATCTCAAACAGCTTCATCAGCTTGCCGTCTGCCATTCTCTCAGGCTCCCAGCCGGGCAGGACATGGCCGCCTGCATGTGCCTGAATGGACTCATACAGATTGTCCAGATCCAGGGCATCTATGATATCCTGATTGTAAGCGAGCACTGTGGAGCCGTCCTCGCACTCCCTGGCAAGCTCGGTTCTCGTCCAGTCGAACACGGGCATAAAGTTATAGCACACCATATGGATCCCACATTTTCCAAGATTGCGAAGGGTCTCAATGTAATTGTCGATATAGTAATCTCTGTCGGGGCTGCCGATTTTAATAGAATCATGAATATTGACGCTTTCGATGCCGGAAATATGTAAGCCTGCTGCCTCCACAACTGCCATAAGCTCCCTGATTTCCTTTTCTTCCCACAGTTCTCCCGCCTGCTTGTCGTAAAGAGTCGTGATGACGCCCTTTACTCCGGGCACCTGCCTGATCTGCTGCAGGGTCACCGTGTCATGATCCGGGCCGAACCATCGCATTGTCATTTCCATACCGTAATTTCCTCCCAACTATTCTATCTGTAATGTTGTATCAGCCGAAAGCTCCATTTCCATAACCGTCTTTCCGGTCAGCTCTCTGCTCCTCTTATCCGGCCCCTGGCCGCCAATATAAATGCGGTATTCACCTTTATGCACCAGGAATCTTGCGTCCTCATCATACAGGGCAAAAGCTTCTACCGGCAGATGGATGGTCACTTCTTTCTTCTCTCCCGGCTTTAAGGTACATTTACAGATACCTTTAAGCTGTGCATTCGGTACATTGGTTGCTTCCTCTGCAGGCA
>JBJFCM010000011.1:0-4063 GCA_051888955.1 Lachnospiraceae bacterium
GCATAACGGAAAAATCACCACTGGTAGGATTCTTCATGCCTGCGGGAACATCGAAGCCGCTGCATGCGAGGCGATGCTGCTGATCCTCTACGGAGCGGGCACCGATTGCTACGTAGGAAAGGATGTCAGATACATAGCGCCAGTTTTCCGGATAGAGCATTTCATCGGCAGCAGTCAGACCACTCTCTTCGATAGCACGGATCTGCATTTTTCTCATGGCAATCAGTCCTGCCAAAAAGTCGGGTTGTTTCTCAGGGTCTGGCTGGGATACGATACCTTTGTAGCCTTCACCGGTGGTGCGGGGCTTGTTGGTATAGATACGGGGAATCAGTATCAGCTTATCCTTTACCTTTTCGTTGACCTTAGCCAGCCTGTTCACATAATCACAGACGGAATCTTCGTTGTCTGCGGAACAGGGGCCGATGATGACCAGAAATTTGTTGCTCTTGCCGGTAAATACATCTTTGATTTCAGCATCTCTTTCTTCTTTAATTTTAGCCAGCTTTTCAGGCATGGGAAACTGTTCTTTGATCTCTGCCGGTGTGGGCAGCTTCTTTATGAATTCGTAACTCATGATATACTTCTCCTTATGTGCTGTGGTTTTGGTACATTATATTACAACACTCGTTTGTCATTATATAATAAATTATTTCGATGCGCAAGGTTTAAATCGGTAAGGAGCCTGATACGCTCTTAAGTACGAATAGGTAGCAGACTGCGGAATAGATCTGGGCAAGGAGCATACCGGCTATGTAGGCATTGATGCCAAATTTGGGAAGCAGGAGGAAAACAAAGGCCAGGCGGATGAGCAGGGAACTGACATTTATGAAAAAGACGCTGCCTGCCTTTCCCAGCCCGTGCAGGATGCTCGATAAAGTGGTGCCCAGGTATAAAAAAGGGCAGATAAAGCTTAAGGAGCAGACAAACTGCCCTGCCAGTTCGCTGTCAAACAGATATCTGCCGACCGGCCTTCCTAAGAGCAGGAAACCCAGGGTACAGATACCGCCTAAAAGAAGGCAGGAATAGACCGTTTTGACAGAGGTTCTTCTGACTGCCTCCCTGTTTCCGGCAGCATCCGCTTCGGACACGATGGGAAGCAGCAGCAGGGACATGGAGCCGGTGAGAGCATTTGGGAAAAAAATCAGGGGGAGAGCCATGCCGGTCAGAACCCCATAAACACTCAGAGCGGTGGCGGTATCATAGCCGTATGCCTGTAGCTTTTCGGGAATAAAGACGGCCTCCACACTCTGCAGCAGATTGATGATGATGCGGGTAAAGGACAGGGGAATGGCGAGAGCAAGCAGCTTTTTGGTCACTTCAGCATAAGAAGAGACGGGGGGTAAAAGCCTGCGGGTATTCTCCATTGGGCTTTTTTGTGAGGAGAAGTGATAAAAACGCAGATAGATGGCAACAATAGAGACGATCATGGCGCAGAATTCGCCCACTACCAGACCGATTACGGCGGCGTTTATGGTGGGTGCGGTCTGACTCAAGGAGGCCAGATAACTTGCCGCAAAGACGCACACTACCCTAAACAACTGCTCAATAAGCTGTGTGGCAGCCGGAACCGCCGTTTTTTTGATACCATAAAAATATCCGTTAATACAGGAGTGGACTGCAGCAAGCGGAATAGAAAGGGCTATAATACGGAGCATGGAAGCAGTGCGTGGTTCTAACAGGAATTTTTCGGCAATAAGCTCGGAAAAACGCATTGTGATATCCATGCAGAGAAAAGAGAGCAGCAGGGAAATTGTAAGCCCCACGGCAAGTATGCGAAAGGAAGCCTTATCATTCTTTGTAGAAGTCTCGCCGGCAACATATTTGGAAATAGCAGTCTGGAGGCCCGCTGCCGTCAGGGAAAAAGAGAGTGCCAGCACGGGACTTAAAAGCTGATAGACACCCATGCCTTCTTCCCCGAACAGGCGGGATAAGTAGATGCGGTAAAAAAAACCGATGATTCGGCTGATAAGGCCGGTCAGGGTGAGAATGATGGTGCCCGTGATAAAAGGGTGGTTTTGTCTCATGAAGAATAAGCCTTCCCGCGTAAGTGCGCAGCTATTGCTTTTGATAACTATATTCAATAAGACTTGTTGACAGAACCTCAAAGTAGGATTATAGTAAACTTATTAAATATATAGAAATACTAGGATATATAAGGAGGTACATTTATGATATATTTGGATAATGCGGCAACCACCAAAACAGCACCGGAGGTAGTAGAAGCGATGCTTCCCTACTTCTCAGAATATTATGGCAATCCCAGCTCCATCTATTCCTTTTCGGATAAGAGCAGGGCAGCTATCAGGGATGCCAGAGATTATATAGCAGAAAGCCTGCATGCGAAATCGGAAGAAATTTATTTTACGGCGGGCGGAAGCGAGTCCGATAACTGGGCACTGAAAGCCACGGCGGAAGCCTATGCGTCTAAGGGGAAACATATCATCACCACGAAAATCGAACACCATGCGATACTGCATACCTGTGAATATCTGGAAAAAAGAGGGTTCGAAATCAGCTATATCGGCGTGGATGAAAACGGAATTGTAGATTTGCAGGAATTGGAGGCGGCTATCAGAGAGGACACTATTCTGATTTCCGTGATGTATGCCAACAATGAAATCGGTACCATACAGCCTATCCGGGAAATCGGAGAAATTGCCAGAAAACACGGCGTATTGTTCCATACCGATGCGGTACAGGCCTACGCGCAGATTCCCATTGACGTGGAGGCAGACCACATCGACATGCTTTCTGCCAGCGGACACAAATTCAATGGGCCGAAGGGCTGCGGTTTTCTCTATATTAGAAAAGGAGTAAAAATACGCTCTTTTGTCCACGGCGGGGCACAGGAAAGAGCCAGAAGAGCCGGAACGGAAAACGTACCGGGCATCGTGGGTCTTGCGGCTGCTGCCAAGCGGGCCTTTGCCAATCTGCAGGAAAAAGGGGAAAAGGAAACCGCTCTCAGAGACTATCTGATAGAGCGCATTACCAAGGAAATTCCCTACTGCAGGCTGAATGGGGATGCCAAAAGGCGGCTTCCGGGAAATGTGAACTTCAGCTTCCGGTTCATCGAAGGAGAGTCCATGCTGATACATCTGGATCAGAAAGGCATCTGCGCCTCCAGCGGCAGTGCCTGTACATCCGGTTCCTTAGACCCTTCCCATGTGCTTTTAGCCATCGGACTGCCTCATGAAATCGCTCACGGGTCATTACGGCTTACTCTCTGTGAGGAAAATACAAAGGAAGAAATGGATTATGTAGTGGATCATTTAAAAGAAATTGTGGCATATATCAGGGAGATGTCCCCGCTGTATGAGGATTTTGTGAAAAAACAAAATGGACGGACAGCATAAAACATGATAAAGTAGGAGGATAAGAGATGTATAGTGAAAAGGTAATGGACCATTTCAATCATCCCCGCAATGTAGGGGAAATAGAGAACGCCAGCGGCGTTGGCACAGTAGGCAACGCAAAATGCGGCGATATCATGCGAATCTATCTGGATATAGATGAGAACGGCATTATAAGGGACTGTAAGTTTAAGACCTTCGGCTGTGGTGCAGCAGTGGCTACCAGCAGCATGGCAACCGAGCTTGTGAAGGGAAAGAGCATACAGGAGGCCATGCAGGTGACCAACAAGGCAGTTATGGAAGCACTGGACGGCCTGCCTCCCGTAAAGGTGCATTGCTCTCTGCTGGCGGAGGAGGCTATTCATGCCGCACTCTGGGATTATGCTGAGAAAAACGGCATTGTCATCGAAGGCCTAAGCCGTCCAAAGTCAGATATCCATGAAGGAGAAGAAGCGGAAGAAGTGGAATATTAGAAGGAGTACAGATGGGCAGGAAAGTTGTAGTAGGCATGTCGGGAGGCGTAGATTCCTCTGTTGCGGCATATCTCTTGAAAAAACAGGGCTACGAAGTCATTGGTGTTACCATGCAGATATGGCAGGATGAGGAAGAGGCCGTTAAAGAAGAAAACGGAGGCTGCTGTGGGCTGAGTGCGGTGGACGATGCCAGAAGAGTGGCAGCTATGCTGGATATTCCCTACTATGTGATGAACAGAT
>JBJFCM010000012.1:0-4062 GCA_051888955.1 Lachnospiraceae bacterium
AGGAAATCATCGATGGACTTCATTTGGAACTGTCTTTAGAGAAGGAATTTAAAATCATTGAGAAAAATTTTAAAGGAAAGGCCGGCGACAATTACGCAGCATCCCGTGGAGAATATTTGAACGGTATCATTATGGCAGCGTATCTGGGCTATGAATTTATCGATTCGGCAGAGGTTATTTTCTTCAAAGACAATGGAGAGTTCGATGCGGATCTGACCAATGAGGTGCTTTCGGAAAGACTTTCCAAGTGCAAAAATGCAGTGGTTCCCGGATTTTATGGTTCCTACGCAGACGGCCGCGTAAAGACCTTTTCCAGGGGCGGTTCCGATATAACGGGTTCCATTGTGGCAAAGGCTGTCAAGGCTGATGTTTATGAAAACTGGACGGATGTATCAGGCTTTTTGATTGCAGATCCCCGTATTATCGATAAGCCGGAAGCAATTGAGGTGATTACTTACAAGGAACTTAGGGAGTTGGCTTATATGGGAGCGACCGTATTGCATGAAGACGCAATTTTCCCGGTTCGTCAGCAAGGTATTCCCATCAATATCCGCAATACCAATGCACCGGAGGATGAAGGAACCTGGATTGTAGGAAGCACCTGTCAGAAATCCAAGTACGTTATCACCGGTATTGCAGGTAAAAAAGGTTTCTGTGCGGTAAATATTGAAAAAGACATGATGAACTCTGAAATCGGTTTCGGCAGGAAGGTATTACAGGCATTTGAAGAAAATGGCATTTCTTTTGAACATGTGCCTTCCGGAATCGATACCATGACTGTCTTTGTGCATCAGGATGAATTCATGCACAAGGAGCAGAAGGTGGTTGCGGGTATTCACAGACTGGCTGATCCGGATTCCATTGACATCGAATCTGATCTGGCATTGATTGCAGTCGTGGGACGCGGTATGAAATCCATGCGTGGTACTGCAGGAAGAGTGTTTGCTGCATTGGCTCATGCTAATGTCAATGTGAAGATGATTGATCAGGGCTCCTCTGAGCTTAACATCATCATCGGTGTAAAAAATGAGGATTTTGAAACGGCAATCAAGGCAATTTATGATATCTTCGTAATTACACAGATTTAAGATAAAAGAACGGGCGCATATAAAATGCGCCCTCTTTTTTTGACCGAAAATTGTGACAGGCGTAATGTCTTCGCTTTTATGTATTTTTTAATAGCCCAGCTCTTCTGCGATAAAGAATACCTTGATTCGGCCCTCATGACCGCTTCTTCTTGTAATTACAATCTGATTGCACATACATTCAGCGGAGAGACATTCCCCGCATTTGCCGATTACACCGCAGGGCGTAGTCTTTTGCAGTCTCTTGGCATTGGCAGGACATGCGTAGGTGCGGGTACGCTTGATGCCGGCATCCACATCCGCAACAATCTTATTCATTCCCACTAATATAAAAACGTGTTTTGGACCGTGCACCAAAAGGCCTACACGGTTGGAATTTCCGTCAATATTCACAAGTTCACCGTTTAAGGTAACGGCGTTGCTGCTCATGAAAAAGTAGTCGGCCATTACCATCTGTCCGTACTGGGCGCGCCTTTCTTCCGGGGTAGTGGGGGTGCTTCTGTCAATCAGTTCATAGTTTCCTTTTTGTAAGGCGGCAAGCATACCGGTTTCTTTAAAGGTCTCGCTGCCACCCCAGGTGATGGAGCTTCCTTCAGGAATCATCTGCAGGATGGCATTCACTGCATCAGCAGAGCTTTCAAAAAAGTAGCCCTCCATGTTTCTGATTTTGAGATTCTTGATAATGGTATTAGCAGTGGTTTCAAAAGCAAGCTGTTTGTTCGTCATAGTATTCCTTTCTGTCTGCTCTGGCAGGCTGATAAATTGTTTTCTTACTGCAAATTATAAATCTGCTTGTAAATGACGTCAATGCTATATAAAAAAGCAGATTAAAAAAGGAAAAACATTGAATTAATAAACAATTTAGAATAAAAATGCAGAATAAAAGAAAAATAGAATAAAAAATAGAAAAAAGTATTGACAAATAAAGGTGAGATGGATATAATGAAGTTACAAACAAGAAAACAAGAGAGATAGAGAAAAGCAGAATTGCTAATATGAAAGAAAGGAAGGTACGGTCCACCTAAAACGTAAGTCTTCAAATCCAAACATCCATATTACAAGTGAATATAGGAATTAAAAAAGTAGATGAGTACACAGGAAGTGGTAACGGGGTGCAACAGAGAAAGAACAGTTGACGTTACAGTACAATCAGTACAAAGAAAAGTGGAAAGTAAAAAAGGTATGGATGCATTATTCGGTAACTGTAAACAATTCGCATAACTAAATAGGAGGGTCAGACCATTGGATAGCATAGTCTGAGAGAGCGCATTGATTAAATGATAATCGGTGCGCTCTTTTGATGTGTATGCAGGCTGTTTCATGACTACGTTAAGAAAAAAATAAGAAAAGACAAGGATTTCCTGTAGAAATATGTCCGGAAATAGGGTATCATATACATTAGTAAATAGAGGAGAGAGTACGTGATGGCAGATAATACCAATTTAGGACAGACTAAAAAGGAAGAACAGGATAAAGAGGCGTTACGTAAAAGGGAAGAACGGCGCAGACGAAGAAAAAGGAACCAGTTGATGGCATATGTCACTATGATTGTCATTGTGCTGTTGGTGGCAGCCGGCGTTGTGTCAACTGTTTTATACATAGGAAAGCTGGAGAAGGAAAAGCAGGACAATACTGCTGCTATGGCAGAAAATATAGATAATATCATAGAGACGGAAGAGACTCTTGTGAAACCGGAGCCTACGGAAACGGTACCGGAGCTGACACCGGAGGAAAAATTGGATGAAATTATCGATGCAGCAATTGAGGTCATGCCGATAGAAGATAAAGTGGCCGGACTCTTCATTGTCACACCGGAATCCATTACCGGAGTAAATACGGCTATTAAGGCCGGGGATGGGACAAAAGAAGCATTGAGTAAATGGGCAGTAGGAGGCCTGATTTATTTTGAAAAGAATATGAAGTCACCGGAGCAGATTACGGAGATGATTTCCAATAGCTCTCTATACAGCAGATATCCGCTGTTTATATGTGTGGAAGAAGAGGGTGGCAGCGTGAGCCGGGTAGCAGAAGCCGGACTGGCAGAAAACGTTGGAGACGTACAAACAATAGGTGCTACGGCAGATCCGGCACAGGCATATGCAGCAGGTGCGACTGTTGCAGGGTATTTGCAGGGCTATGGCTTCAATGTGGATTTGGCACCGGTTGCGGATATCAATAATGCGGAAGGAAGCGTTGTTGGTAACCGGTCATATGGGAGCGACAGCTCTGTGGTAGCATCTATGACGGCGTCTATGGTGCAGGGACTGGAGGAAAACGGCGTGAGCGCCTGCATGAAGCATTTTCCGGGCATCGGCAGCTGTAGCGAGGATGCCAATGCCGGACTTGCTGTTACAGACAGGACGGCAGAGCAGTTCAGGGCAGAAGAATTTACCGTTTTTACAACAGGTATTGATGCCGGAGTAGATTTTATTATGGTAAGCAATGTAGCAGTGCCCGCTTTTACAGGTGATAATACACCTTGCACCATGTCGAAAGAAGTAGTAACGGATATCCTGAGAGAGGAACTTGGCTTTAACGGTGTCATTATTTCGGATTCCATGAATATGAAAGCGATAACCGAATATTATGAGGCGGATGAAGCGGCTATTTTGGCTCTGAAAGCAGGCTGCGATATGATTTTGATGCCGGATGATTTTGAAAAAGCATACAACGGTGTGCTGGAAGCGGTGCAGAATGGTACTATTTCCGAAGAACGAATCAATGATTCTCTCCGCCGTATTTACAGAATAAAATATGCAGATAAACTGGCGGAATAAATTGAAAATTATATTAAAAAAATACAATTCGATGGTTGACAAATGCGGAAACCTATAGTATATTATTACTTGTCCGTTGAATATGGACAAGTGATTTGCGCGAGTGGCTCAGCGGTGGAGCACCTCCTTGCCAAGGAGGGGGTCGCGGGTTCGATTCCCGTCTCGCGCTCTCTGTTAACAAAAAAAGACATCCGATGGAT
>JBJFCM010000013.1:0-4042 GCA_051888955.1 Lachnospiraceae bacterium
TCAAATCTTTATAGTAATCTTCCGTCAGGCGTTTAAAGTACATTCTGACAATGGGGGAAGTTATTATAATCGGGTTCTTTCCCAGATTTTCCAGCTTCTGCACTTCATTTCCCACCGAAGCCATGATTTTCTTGGTCTTTTCCGGATCCAGGTTCAGATAAGCTCCCTGTTCCGTCTGTTTCACGCTGTTCATGATCTCCTGTTCCACTTTAGGGTCCAGCGTAATCACATTAGTTGTCTCATGGGGCGGGAAATATTTACTGGAAATAGCACGCTTCAGGCTCTGGCGCACATATTCTGTCAGGATATCCGTATCTCTCGTAGTGGGTGCATAATCTGCCAGCGTCTCGAAAACAGTCAGCAGATCTCTGATGGAAATACCTTCCTTTAACAGATTCTGCAGTACCTTCTGTACTTCACCAAGCCCCAATTGCTTCGGAATCAGTTCCTCTACCAGAGAAGGGTTGGTTTCCTTTAAGTTGTTGACCAGATTCTGCACATCCTGCCTGGTAAGCAATTCCGAAATGTACTGTCTGATAATTTCTGTCAAATGCGTTGCAATGATAGAGGGCGGATCAACCACCGTATAGCCCAGGCTCTCCGCACGTTCCCGCTGCCCCTCCGTAATCCAGATGGCAGGAAGGTGGAAGGATGGTTCAAAGGTCGGAATGCCCGTAATCTCTTCCTCCACATATCCGGGATTCATTGCCATATAGTGGTCAAAAAGTATCTCTCCTTCACTGACCTGTATGCCTTTGATCTTAATTATGTACTGGTTGGGATTCAACTGTATGTTATCACGCAAACGGATGATTGGCACCACAGTACCCAGTTCCAAAGCTATCTGCCTTCGTATCATAACCACACGGTCAAGCAGGTCTCCGCCCTGGTTCACATCCGCAAGAGGAATGATACCATAACCGAACTCCAATTCAATGGGATCCACCTGCAAAAGGCTGTTTACATTCTCCGGCTGCCTGATTTCCTCCGCTGCCGCTTCATCCGAATCGACCTGTGCCTCTATTTCCGCTGTCTCCAGATTGCCCGCTATCATCCTGCCGCCTACGATAAAAGCAAGTCCCATTCCCAAAAACAAAATCGTGTTCAAATCCGTTACCACACCCAGAAAAGCAAGGGTCGCACCCACCAGGTACATGGCCTTGGGAATGCCAAAAAGCTGCCTGATAATAGTGGGTCCGAATTCTGCCTCTTTACTGCCCTTGGTAACCAGGACACCGGTAGACAGGGATATCAAAAGAGAAGGAATCTGGCTTACCAGACCATCACCGATGGTCAGGATACCGTATTGCTGTAACGCTGCTGATACATCCAGTCCGTCCCTGGTCATGCCCATGGCAATACCGCCAACGATATTGATAGCCGTCAGCAGAAGGCCTGCTGTAGCATCTCCCTTTACGTATTTTACGGCACCATCCATGGAACCGAAGAAGCTGGATTCTTCCTGTATCTTATCTCGCCGTCTTTTTGCTTCCTTATCATCGATGGCACCTGTATTCAGATCCGCATCAATAGCCATCTGCTTACCGGGCATAGCATCCAGAGTAAAACGTGCCGTTACCTCTGCCACACGCTCTGAACCTTTATTGATGACTAAGAACTGGATTAAGATCAGAATAATAAAGATAATCGCACCAACGATCAAATCGCCGCCGCCTACGAACTGTCCAAAGGTCTGTACCACATTACCGGCCGATCCCGAGGTCAGAATCATCCTGGTAGAGGACACGTTCATAGCAATCCTGAATATGGTGGTAAATAAGAGGATGGTAGGGAAATAGGATAGATCCAATACCTCCTTCGCAAACATACAGACAAACAATATGGTAAAGGCAATCGCCATATTGAATGCCATAAAAACATCCAAAAGCCAGGAAGGAATAGGAACAATCAGCATCACAAATGCAACCAGAACGTAAAGTGCCACCATGACATCCGTTCTTCTCATTCTTTCGCTCATGTTCCTCACCTCCTGTCACTAAACTTTTCCTTTTAAATGATATACAAACGCCAAAACCTCAGCTACCGCCTGATACAGCTCCGGCGGTACAACCTGCCCTATTTCCACATTGGCATAGAGCATCCTGGCAAGAGGCTTGTTTTCCACGATTTCAATGTCATGTTCCTTTGCCACCTCTTTAATCTTTTTTGCCATATAATCCTCACCCTTAGCCAGCACGATGGGAGCATCTGCTATCGCCGGGTCGTATTTAATGGCCACGGCATAATGGGTCGGGTTGGTAATGACTACATCTGCCTGGGGCAGGTTCTGCATCATACGCCGTCTGGAGGCTTCCTGCATTTTCTGACGAATCTTTCCCTTTATCTGCGGATCACCTTCCTGCTGCTTATATTCATCCTTGACTTCCTGTTTCGTCATCCGCATATCCTTGGAAAACTTGAATTTCTGATAAATAAAATCGGCAGCGGCAATCGCAATATAGATGATGGATATCCGCAGTCCCAAATCCGTTACCAGCTGTCCTATCAGCTGGATAGCTTGTAAAAGCGGCATATCGTATAACAGAAAAACATACTGCCATTTATCCTTTAAGAAACTATAGCTTATGTATACGATCAATATGATCTTCAGCAGAGCTTTCACCAGTTCAACAAGGGAATTGGCAGAAAAAATCCTTTTAAAACCGCTGATGGGATTCAACTTATTAAATTTAGGCTTAAGGGGCTTTCCCGTCACCTGCCATTTGATCTGTATGACATCCCCTAAAAATGCCACTGCAAAGGCAACTAAAAAAATCGGAGCTATAATGATAAGAATTTCCAAAAGCATCTGTCGGAACAGCATAAACATATCATTTTCCGGCAGATAGCCATTCCAGTTCACTATTACCTCCGGAATCTTATTGTAAATGGCAGAAAACATCTCCAGAAACTGTGTGCCCATTCTTCCCACCCAAAGCTTCAGCACAAGAAACAGGGCAAGCAGTCCTAACGCATTTCCTACTTCCTTACTTTTGGCAACCTGGCCTTCTTTTCTGGCATCCGACAGCTTTTTCTCGGTTGCCGGTTCTGTTTTTTCTCCGCCCGGTCCATCCGCAGCAAAAAACTGCAGATTATATTTCAAACTCACATCATGCCCTCCACAAAAGCGACAGTTAGCTTCTTGATCTCTGTAAAAATAGCGCTGGATGCTCCTGAAAGCATACCCGATGTCAAAAATAAAACACTTAAGCCTACAATAATCTTTAACTGAATGCCGACTGCGAACATATTGAGCTGGGGTGCTACTTTCGCCAATACTCCTAAAACCGCGTTCAAAAGCAGGATAACGCAGAATACCGGCAGACAGATTCTAAAACCGATGGTGATATAATCTCCCATGAACGATACCATGGTGGACACCAGATTTTCCCCTTTAAAGACTGCACCGTTCACCGGTATCAGCAAAAAGGAATCCGCAAGCGCTCCCAAAAGATACCGGTACATGCCGCTTACAATCAGCATCATCATCACTACGTATTGGTAGAAAACGCCGGTAACACTGGTCTGATTCCTGCTTGTAGGATCCATGAGCGTGACCATGGAAAGTCCCGTTTCCATATCCACGATGGAGCCGGCGAAATTGACAATCGCCGTACAGATATTGGCAGAGAATCCGATTAAAAGCCCCGTAATGGCTTCCTTTCCGACGATAACGGCATATTCCACTACCGTATCATACACCACTCCTTCCGCCGGAGTCAGCGTGGTATATAACAACAGCGCCGTAAAAACAGAGATTGCCACTCTGACCTGCCTCGGCGTGTTATTCATGCTGAAAAAAGGGGCAATAAATACAAAGCAGGATACCCGTACCAAAATCAGAAGAAAATATTCCAAATCCAAAAAAGAAAAAGACAAATTAATCATACGCTATCTCTCAGGTCTTGATGTAGGTGGCAAAGTTCATCCAGAGCTCCGTCATATACTCTATGATACTCGTCATCATCCAGCGTCCTATCAGCATCAAGGTCAGAAACACACAAATAATCTTTGGTACAAATGTCAATGTCTGTTCCTGTAT
>JBJFCM010000014.1:0-10457 GCA_051888955.1 Lachnospiraceae bacterium
TGAGCGGTGTATTCAGTGCACCCAGCTGGAGAGAAGACAGCTTGTCGGCAATGGCTTTGGTATCCCTGATATAGTTCTTTGAGCGGATATACATAAGAGCGAAGAATACTCCGGCAAAAATCAGTAAAATGCTCAAGGCAGTCAGAAGCCACGCTAAATCGGTACGACGCAGGGTGTGTCCGGCGGCAAATTCCAAAGGCGTTATGTCCAGAATCAGCAGATAGGCACCCATAGCGATGGAAAAAACAGCACCGAGTAAGAGACTGAGGCTGATGCCAAGTGACCTGCGGTACCATGGCTTTCCTTCGACCAGCTCGGCTACGGTCAGAGAAAGCTTTACCACCAGGGAATTCATAAATATTTTCCCCCCATTTATGGACAGATCCTTATATGCAAGGTATAGCAGACAGCTTGTCACAAAGCACAGCAGAGCCCAGGGCAGTAAATCCCCAAAGGACGGGAACTTGTTTGGGTAATCCGAAAAAGGATGATACCGGAAAAGGAGGTATACCATGATACCAATCAGTACCAGTTTTGCCTCCAGCCATACCTTTTCAGAAAGCTGTGCGAAGGAAACCATGGCTTCCTTTGCGGCCTTTCTGGAAAACAGGCAGAGGATGAGGCAGATAATCAGCAAAACAGCGCTTACAAGAAAGAAACTCAATACAATCCGATATTCATAGGCAAGCTCCACAAAGTCGTTCATCCGTGTGGTGCTGTATGCTTTTTCCGGATTGATGGCTAAAACCAAACGGATATTCTTGGCATTTTCATTGTTTGGGCTGTACTGCTCGGAGGAAGTCGGAAGCGAATCTTCGTCCGGCAGGAGAGGATTGCTGGGACTCAGATAGGTCAGGGTATTGCTTGGACCGTCCCAGTAATAGCACATAAAAATACGCTCCGGCAAAATCAGGTGACCGTCATATTCCGAGAAAATAGGGTATTTGAAGTTGGTCTCTACAGTCTCCCCATTCTGGATATAATAGAGAATGTCACCATGTCTTACTGCTGCCTGAAAATCTCTTTTTGCTAAATCGGATACTGCTTCAGCAGTGTCGGTAGTCAGGGGATAGCCCTTATCATCCCCCACCCCTGCATATCCCCACATGGCATTGTTATAAACAGATACCATATACTCCCTGAATTCAGGCAGATAATAGATTTCACCGGTCAGAAGGTTAAAGCCATCCTGCCCGAAGGCTTTCCAGACATCCCCGCCCATGATTGCAGACACAATCATGACGACAAAGGCACCTACTGCCAGTACTCTGTAACAAAATGCACGAATTTTTTTACTTTTTTTCAAATTTGTAGCCAATGCCCCACACCACCTTTAAATATTCCGGTTCACTTGGATTGATTTCAATTTTTTCACGTATCCGCCTGATATGTACCATGACGGTATTTTCCCCGTTGTAGGCGACCGGTTCACCCCAGACGATGGAATAGATTTCATCCGCGGAGAAAATATGTCCGGGATGCCGCATGAGAAGTTCTATGATCTTAGTCTCGGTAGAGGTCAGCTTTACCGGCTCATCATCAGCGGTAAGGATGTGGGCCGTAAAATTGTAGCACAGCCTCCCGATTTTGATTTCGTCCGCTTCGGAATAGACACCGCCCAGCTTCATATAGCGCCGTAGCTGGCTGCGCACTCTGGCAATGACCTCCTTGTAATTGAAAGGCTTTGTGATGTAATCGTCTGCCCCGATGGAAAGCCCCAGTATCTTGTCGGAATCCTCCGATTTGGCTGACATGACAAGTATGGGAATGTTCCGTTTTTCCCGGATTTTCATGATGGCGGAAAAACCGTCCAGCCTGGGCATCATCACATCCAAAAGAATCAGATGTACGGTTTCTTTTGTAAGGACATTCAGCGCCTCCTCTCCGTCATAAGCGCAGAGTACCTGAAAGCCTTCCTTTTCCAGTTGAATTTTGAGCGTGGCAACGATATCTCTGTCATCGTCGACCACCAGAATGCGTTCATTTTCCATAAAAGCCGTCCTTGTGTATATTTGATATCTCTATTGTAGCATAGACATCTCATCAAGAACTATTATAAATGGATTTTCTTACAAAAAAAGCGGGGTAAATCTTACAGATTTCTTAAAAGATTGGTAAAAATCACCTTACAGAAGCGAAAGAATTATTGAAACAGGCTGCACATCATGGCGGCCATCTCCTCAGCAGATTCAGCAGTATCGCGGTCTATCCAGGCAATATAGATATTATAAAGAGCGCCGGCAAAGGCCTGTAGCGTATAATAAGAGGACTTGCTGTCCTTCTCCGTACAAAATGAGGCTTCATTATCCTCCCCTGTGTAATAGGTCTCTATCATATAAGCAGAGAGGGATTTTAAGAGCAGATCGCCCAGTCCGCATTTCAACAGGCACTTAATAAAATCCTTATGGGTATAGAAATACTGGAAACAGTGGAGCATGTGCTGGTAATCATTGTACATACCCTTTACCGGCCAGGAGGCGATATCTCTTTTATAGGCAGCGAATATGTCATCCAGATAGGTGCTGAAGATTTCTTCTTTGGAGGAATAGTTACGATAATAGGTCATGCGGGAAACACCGGCTTTTTTGGCAAGCTCTGTAACAGATATGGCAGAAAGAGGCATAGTTTCCAAAAGCTGCATCAGGGCAGAAACGATACATTCTCTTGCAATCAGATGGGATTGGCTTCTTTTCTCCGTGGACATGAACAAAACTCCTCCTTTTGTAACAGTTGGCGGTCTGAATATTGCGAAATCAGCATTGCAGTGTTACAATTTGTAACATAGAAATTATAACAGATTACCATAAAAATGCAAGTAAGGAGGTCACAGAGATGAATCGTACAGTAGAAAAAACAGAAATGACGGATAAACTTGCAAAAATAGTCAGAAGCATAACACTTGCTCCCATTCTGGCAGGTGTTATGCTTCTTGTGCTATTTTGGAAAAAACCTGATATATTGGGAGGCTTAAAGGGGCTTTTGACAGGAATTCTTTTCCTGACCATTTTGCCGATTTTGGCATATCCCTTGCAAAAATATATTCCGGGCTATAAAGACAGGGGGAGAGAAGGGCAGAGGAGCCTTGCCATGATTTTTGCGGTTACAGGTTATGTGGCAGGGTGTCTGCAAAGCCTGGTTTCCCATGCAGGAAGCGGTCCATGGATAATTTATCTGGAATATCTGCTCTCCGGTGCTATCCTGCTGGTGCTGAATAAGTGCCTGCATGTAAGGGCCAGCGGTCATGCCTGTGGGGTGGCAGGTCCGATGGCGCTGTTACTTTATTTTGGTGTTAAGGCAGTCATACCGGGACTTTGTATCATGGCGCTGACCTGGTGGGCGAGCCTGCACATGAAAAGGCATACGCTGTCACAGCTCTTGGGTGGAACGGTGATACCGGTCTGCGTAATATGCCTGCTGTATATGGGATTTCATTGAGGAGAAAAGCTTTTTGCAAGTCTTGTTTTTTGAAAAATAAATTGCTATCATAGGTAATGAACTTACAAAACGGAGGAATTTATATCAATGAACAAGAAAGAAATTGCTGAAATCAAAAAACAGTTTACGCAGGATAAATGCTCGATTACCCGTATCTGCGGCTGCTATGTGGATGGGGAGAAGAATAAGAAGACAGAGTTGAAGGAAGCTTTTCTTTCCCTGCCTGAGGAGGAGATGTTCAAGTATTTCAATATTCTCAGAAAGGCACTGTCGGGAAGCATTGGAAAAAATCTTTTAAATATGGAATTCCCGTTAGAAACAGAGGAGCCGGGAGGCACCCAGGATTTTCTCATGAAATTGAAGACTTCTGCGTTAAAGGATGATACTTTGCTGGAGGAATTCTATGACAAGGTGATTGCCAACTATTATTCGGTGGAAAATTACCTGATTCTGCTGATACATGCGGTATATGATGTACCGGGCAAGGCTGCCGATGGGGAGGAGATGTTCGATGCCTCCGATGAAGTGTACGAGCATATCTTGTGCTGTATCTGTCCGGTTACCCTAAGCAAGCCGGGGCTGGCCTATGATGAGGAAAGCAATTCCTTTAAGACCCGCGTCTGTGACAGGGTGGTGGATATGCCGGACATTGGCTTTTTGTTCCCTGCCTTCAATGACCGGAGCACGGATATCCACAGCCTGCTTTACTATGCTTCCAAGCCGGAGGAACTGCGTTTTGATTTTGTGGAACCGGTACTGGGCTGTGAAGTTCCCATGTCGGCCGGTGGGCAGAAGGAGACCTTCCAGACCATCGTGGAGGAGACCCTGGGAGAGGAATGCGAATACGAAGTAGTAAAGAATATCCATGAAAAGCTCAATGAGATGATAGAAGAAAAGAAGGACGAGCCGGAGCCGGTTATCCTCGACCGCGCAGAAGTCAAGAAGCTCCTTGAGTACAGCGGCGTGGAGGAAGAGAAGCTTTCGGATTTTGATGAGAGATACATAGCGGCAGCAGGAGAGAAGACACAATTCGTTGCCACCAACGTGGCCAATACCAGACAGTTTGAAATCAAGACCCCGGACGTCATCGTAAAGGTAAGCCCCGACAGGACGGACCTGGTACAGACCAGGATCATCGACGGCGTAAAGTGCCTGGTTATCGAGCTGAACGATCAGGTGGAGGTCAACGGGATTTCCGTGCGCATGTCGGGAGAAAGTGAAGAAGAGTAATTCTAAAACGGGCATAAAAAAACTGTTAAAAAATAAATGCTCTGTTGACAAAAAAAGGAATTTCTTTTATGATAATTACAACAATTACATAGTTGAGGGAGTAGTTCCACAGGTCATGATGGCAGCCAGCCACAGGAACTGTGCGATAAATCAACAAGCATGGCGTGTACGCGTCTGGTTTATCTATAAAGAATGAGACTCATATACAGTGGTTAAAATCATTGTATATGAGTTTTTTTTCTTTATATAGACCGTGTAGCAGGCACAGAACATGTATCTTTATATGGAAGAGAGCAATTAAAGTCAAAAGAACAAGAAAGGGGCAAGGAAAAGATGAAAGAGTATTTAAGTAATGCGGCTGAGGTCTTAAAGGAGCAGCAGACAGGGGAAAATGGCTTGTCTGAGGTACAGGTGGAGGAGAGAATACGCCTGTACGGGAACAATAAGCTGGTAGAAGGAAAGAAGACCTCCCTGTTCCAGAGATTTATGCAGCAGCTTGCTGACCCTATGATTATCATTCTTCTGGTAGCGGCAGCCATATCCGGCATTACGGCAGCCTATTCCGGAGAGTCTTTTGCGGATGTGATTATCATTTTAATCGTGGTCATCATCAATGCAGTGCTGGGCGTGGTACAGGAGAGTAAGGCGGAAAAGGCCATTGCTGCTTTGCAGGAAATTGCAGCCGCCACTTCCAAGGTTATCCGTAATGGTCACCAGACCACGATTAAGAGCGAGGAACTGGTGCCCGGCGATATCATCGTGCTGGAGGCAGGAGATTCCGTACCGGCAGATGCAAGGCTGTTAGAATGCGCCAGCATGAAGGTGGAGGAAGCTGCATTGACCGGAGAATCCGTTCCCGTAACCAAGACGAGCGATGCCTTAATCAGTAAGGACGGCAAGGACATTCCCTTAGGTGACCGTAAGAATATGGTCTACATGGGAAGTACGGTGGTATACGGACGTGGCCGGGCTGTCATAACAGGCACGGGCATGAATACGGAAATGGGCAAGATTGCAGATGCCCTGTCCAAGGCAGAAGACAATCAGACGCCTTTGCAGATGAAGCTGGCACAGTTGAGCAAGATATTGAGTGTTCTGGTAATCGCCATCTGTGTAGTAATCTTTGCCATTGATATCGTGCGCGCTTATCCCAATGTGACAGGGGAGTCCATGCTGGATACCTTTATGGTAGCAGTCAGCCTGGCGGTGGCGGCTATACCGGAGGGCCTGGCAGCGGTAGTGACTATCGTGCTGTCCATCGGTGTTACCAATATGTCCAAACGGAATGCGGTCATCAGAAAACTGACGGCAGTGGAGACATTGGGATGTGCCCAGATTATCTGCTCGGATAAGACAGGCACCCTGACCCAGAATAAGATGACGGTGGTAAAGCACACCGGCACGGATGAGGAGCTTTTGGCAAAAGCAATGGCCCTTTGTTCCGATGCGGAGCTGGATGAAAAGAATGAAGCGGTAGGAGAGCCTACGGAATGTGCACTGGTCAATTATGCCTTCAGTCTGGGAATGCATAAGGATGGTCTGAAGGAAGTGAACGCAAGAATTGGGGAAGCCCCCTTTGATTCCATGCGGAAGATGATGACCACCGTTCACCGGAAAAAGGATGGAGGCATCGTGCAGTATACCAAGGGCGCACCGGATGAAATCCTGAAGCGCTGTACCTACATCTGGCAGGATGGCGCAGAGGTGGAGCTGACGGATGCGTTGCGGGAGCAGGTGCTTCGGGACAATAAGGCAATGGCTGACCAGGCACTTCGTGTGCTGGGAGCAGCATACAGAAACTGGGAGAAGGAACCGGAATCCTATGAGGATACCTATCTGGAGGACAAACTGGTATTTATCGGTCTGACCGGTATGATTGATCCGGTGCGCCCCGAGGTCAAAGCAGCCATTGCCGAATGCCGTGAGGCCGGTATCCGACCTATCATGATCACCGGTGATCATAAGGATACTGCGGTTGCCATTGCCATGGAGCTTGGCATCATCGACAGCCCCGAGCAGGCGATAACGGGAGCAGCCCTGGATGATTTGTCGGATGCAGAGCTTTTGGAAAAGATAGAGCAGTATTCCGTATATGCCAGAGTGCAGCCGGAGCATAAGGTGCGTATCGTCAATGCCTGGAAGGCCAAGGGAAAGATTACGGCCATGACCGGTGACGGCGTCAATGATGCGCCTTCCATAAAGAATGCGGATATCGGCGTGGGCATGGGTATTACGGGTACGGATGTTACCAAAAACGTGGCAGACATGGTACTTGCGGATGATAATTTTGCAACGATTGTGAACGCTGTAGGTGAAGGCAGGAGAATCTATGACAATATCAGAAAGTCCATTCAGTTTTTGCTTGCCAGCAACCTGTCAGAGGTACTTGCCATTTTTCTTGCTACACTGCTTGGATTTACGATTTTAAAGCCGGTACACCTGTTGTGGATTAACCTGATTACGGACTGCTTCCCTGCTTTAGCCCTGGGAATGGAAGAGGGCGAAGCGGATATTATGAAGAGAAAGCCCAGGGATTCCCGGGATGGTATTTTTGCAGGGGGCTTAGGCGTGCATGTGGTATTGCAGGGTGTCACAGTGGCAATTATTACCATGGCAGCTTATCTGGTAGGCCATTATATGGAAACGGGCATATGGGAATTTACGGATAGTGCGGATGGTATGACTATGGCATTTTTAACCTTATCCATGGCTGAAATATTCCATTCCTTCAATATGCGTTCCTTAAAGAAATCGGTATTTACCATAAAAAAACAGAACGTGTTCCTGTGGGGAGCCATGTTGCTTTCACTGATCTGTACCACGGCCGTTATCTATGTGCCGTTTTTGGCAAATGCCTTTGGCTTTGAGCACATTTCCTTTATGGAATATCTGGTATCCATGCTGTTAGCTATCTCCATCATTCCGATTGTGGAGCTGACGAAGTTGATTCAAAGAACGATAGAAAAGCGTGTTAAGAAATCTTAACACCATTTTAACAGTTATTTTATTTACAATGCCGCCCGTTTCATAGTAGGATAAATATAGGAGGGAGCAGAGAGATAGCGATGGTGCTATCGCCCTGCCCCCTTTTTTCCTACTTATGGGAAAATTTATGATGGAACAAAAAGACGCTTATTCAATGGGAACAATAAGGAAGGAGCTGGCATTTTGAGGCATAATGAACTGTTAAGGGAAAAGGTATATGAGTCCATTACCGCTGTCCTGCCTATTACGATTATTGTATTGCTGTTAAGTATCACGGTTGCCCCCCTGACACCGGGGACTTTGACTCTGTTTTTGTTTGGAGCGGTGCTGCTGATTATCGGAATGGGCTTTTTTAATCTTGGCGTGGATATGTCGATGATCCCCATGGGAGAAGGTATCGGAGTGCAGCTTTCGAAAGCCAGGAAAATTATAGTTCCCTTGGTGGTATGTTTTATTCTTGGACTGCTGATTACGGTCGCAGAGCCTGATTTGCAGGTGCTGGCTGAACAGGTACCGGCAATTCCCAATCTGACGCTGATTTTTACGGTGGCATTAGGAGTGGGACTCTTTTTACTGATAGCACAGCTTCGTATCCTGCTCAAGATTCCGATTTCCTACATATTGATTTTCTTTTACGGCATTATATTTATACTTACCTTCTTTGCTCCGGTGGACTTTATACCGGTAGCCTTTGATTCGGGCGGTGTAACCACCGGTCCCATTACGGTACCTTTTATCATGGCACTGGGTATTGGTATGGCTTCCGTACGAAGTGACAAGAATTCCAGCAGTGACAGCTTTGGTCTGACTGCTATCTGCAGTATCGGACCGATTCTCTCCGTGCTGATTCTGGGTATCTGCTACCATCCGGAGGATGCTTCCTATACGCCGGTGAGCCTGGTGGAACTGAATACTACCAGGGAAGCAGCTATGGAATTTGCACGTGCACTTCCGGTATATATGAAGGAAGTGGCGGTTGCACTGATACCGATTGCAGTTCTTTTTATCGTATTCCAGTGCATCTTCCGCAGATTTCATTCCAGGCAGCTTATTAAGATAATTACCGGTTTTGTATATAGTTACATCGGACTGGTACTATTTTTGACAGGCGTCAATGTAGGCTTTATGCCGGCAGGGCAATATATCGGTGCAGCAATCGCAGGTAATAGATTTTCGTGGCTCTTAATACCCATCGGTATGGTAATCGGTTATTTTATCGTAAAGGCGGAACCGGCGGTCCAGGTACTGACCAGACAGGTAGAAGACGTTACAAACGGTTCCATTACACAGAAAATGATTGAACACAGCCTTTCCATAAGTATCGCTTTTTCGGTAGGCATTGCTATGCTGCGGATTTTAACAGGTCTGAATATCCTGTGGTTTTTAGTACCGGGGTATGTGATTTCACTGGCAATGACCTTTTTTGTACCGCAGATATTTACGGGTATTGCTTTTGATTCCGGTGGCGTTGCCAGCGGGCCCATGACAACTACGTTTTTGCTGCCCCTTGCCATGGGTGCCTGCGAGGCATTAGGGGGAAATGTGCTGACGGATGCTTTCGGCATTGTGGCAATGGTAGCGATGACGCCGCTTTTTACGATTCAACTGTTAGGACTTACGGATAATATCCACAAGAGGGTGAGAAAACGTAAGCTGATTATACAACTGCGGGAAGTGGAAGACTGCATCATGTATTTCGATTAGAAATGAGGAAGAGCTATGGCAGATAAAAACAGTGTAAAACTGATAGTAACCATCGCAGAGCGGGGGCGGGGAAATGCGCTGGCAAAGCTGTACGCAGAGCAGAATGTGCTCTACAGCTACCAATGTATGGGACGGGGAACGGCTTCCTCGGATCTGCTGGATGTGCTGGGAGTGGGAACTGCGGAAAAGGATATTCTGATAAGCTATGCAGCCAAAGAGGATGCGGAGAGGCTGCTATATAAGCTGGATAACGAGATTCAAGGCGATAGCTACGGTAACGGTATTGTTTTCGACATGCCGCTTACCGGTTTGAACAGCCTGATTGCAACGGTACTTTTAAACAGCCCAAACAGCGGGATAGGAGGAACGGAAATGGAAGGAAAGACAGACCATAGTTTGATTCTGATAGCAGTCAACCAGGGACATACAGATGAAGTGATGGATACAGCCAGGGAGGCAGGTGCCAGAGGCGGTACCGTTATCAGGGCCAGGTGGGCCGGAGCAGAGGAAACCAGCCAGTTCTATGGCATTTCCGTACAATCCGAAAAGGAAATTATTGCCATTGTAGCATCCGGTGAAAGAAGAAATGCCATCATGGAGATGGTCAATAAAAAGCATGGCCTGAAGACAAAGGCGGGAGCAGTGGTCTGCTCCGTAGGGATTGATCACAGCGTACGTCTTGCATAAAAAGAAAGAGTATGCTATACTTAGCACTAACATTTGTTTTGACAGTTTTGGAAAGGAAAGGAATCACAATGGACGACGCTGAAGGCGACGCGGAAACCGATACGGAAAAGTTTATAATTTATAATCATGATAAATATTGGGTGTAGCCTGTGGTATAGCAATACGACAGGTTATGCCCTTTTGTGTTGCAAGTTTGCCATGCAGCTACATGCAGATACTGCGTGGCGGATGCTTGCATACGCAGGGAAGTATCTGCGTGTAGCTATAGGGCGGACGCCCGTCATGAAATAATTTGGCGGCACCAGACTAAAAATAAAAGAATGGAGAGTTTATTTTGAGTACGATTATTTTGCAACTTTTATTACAGGTAATATTGATTATGGTGAATGCCTTTTTTGCGGGCACGGAGATGGCAG
>JBJFCM010000014.1:10557-12584 GCA_051888955.1 Lachnospiraceae bacterium
TTACAGGTAATATTGATTATGGTGAATGCCTTTTTTGCGGGCACGGAGATGGCAGTCGTTTCCCTGAATACGACGAAGCTTCATAAACTGGAGGAGGACGGCAATAAACATGCCGGCAAGCTTTTGAAGCTGGTGGAGGAACCGTCAGCATTCCTTTCTACCATACAGATAGGGATTACGCTGGCCGGATATCTGGGCAGTGCATTGGCAGCAGAAAATTTTTCCGGGTATCTGGTGGACTGGCTCTATCATGATCTGGGCTTTACGTTGATTTCCGAAAGCGCTATGTCCATTATTGCCATTTTCCTGATTACATTGATTTTGGCATATTTTACACTGGTATTCGGTGAACTGGTGCCTAAGAGAATTGCCATGCAGAAGCCTTTTGAGGTAGCAAAGACCTCCTATGGTGTGATATCAGCCATTTCCTTTGTGATGAAACCGGTGATTCGTTTCCTTTCCTTTTCCACCAATCTGGTGCTCCGTATCATGCATTTGAAAACAGAGGCAGAAGAAGAAAATGTTACAGAAGAAGAAATCCGTATGATGGTGGATATCGGCGAGGAAAAGGGGAATATCGATGTCAATGAGAAGGAATGGATTCAGAATATCTTTGATTTTGACGATTTAAGCGTGCGCCGGGTCATGACACAGAGGACGGATGTCGTTGCCATATCCTTGGAGGATGACAGGGAAGAAATACTCCATACAATAGAAGAAAGCGGTTTGTCACGGTATCCGGTATATGATGAGGACCTGGACGATATTGTAGGTATCCTGTATGCAAGAGATTTTCTGTTAGCTGCCAGCAAGAGTGAGCAGGTTCAGATTAAGGATGTGCTCAGACCGGCTTATTTTGTTCCGGAAAGCATTCATGCGGATACGCTGTTTACTGACATGCAGAAGAAAAAGATACATATTGCTGTGATTATAGACGAATATGGTGCCATGGAAGGTATTGTCACCATGGAAGACCTGGTGGAGGAAATCGTCGGCAATATCTATGATGAGTTCGATCCGGTAGAGGAGCCGGAAATCGTGCGCATGGAAGACAATCTGTGGCGTGTGACGGGGAATACTACAATCGATGATCTGGCAGAGGAGTTGGACATAGAACTGAATCTGGAAGAAGAGGACTATGATACGGTGGGAGGTCTGATTATCAGTCTGCTGCAGGCGATTCCCGAAGACGGCGTCAGCTTTGATGTGGAAGGCTTTGGCTTACATATCCATGTAGAGGATATACAGGACCGGAGAATAGAAAAGGCATATATCAGCAAGCTTGACGCCGGTGAAAACGGGAAAGAGGCTTAAATCCATCCCCCATCGATGGAAATAACCTGTCCAGTCATATATGTGGGTGAAGTCACTACCTGCCAGATCAGTGCAGCAACTTCTTCAGGGGTGCCTATTCTGTCGGCAGGTATTTCTTCTTTCAGGGCATGGATGTCTTCTTGTGAAAGACAGTGGTTCATGGCTGTATCAATAAGGCCGGGCGCTATGGCATTGACCTGGATATTGCTGGGGGCAAGCTCCTTGGCAAGAGCTTTTGTAAAAGCATTGATGCCGCCCTTTGAGGCGGAATAAGCAGTTTCCAGAGAAGAACCTGCATTGCCCCATACGGAGGAAATATTGATAATGCGTCCTTCTTTTTTGTGAACCATGGAGGGTATTGCCAGTTTACAGGTGTAAAAACAGGCATTTAAGTTGGTGTTCATCACCTTCTGCCAATCCTCCACCGGCATTTCGGAAAGCAGACCGAAGTAAGAAACTCCCGCATTGTTTATTAGAACATCCGGAGCCGGAATGGACGCAAATAGCCGTTCCACTGACGGATAATCCCCTGCATCGCAGACGACAGCCGTACAGGGCACATGGTAAGAGCCTTCCAACTCTTCTTTTAAACTCAGAAGAGAGTCCTCACTGCCGGAGCAGGTGATGACTGTATGACACCCGTTTGCAGCAAAAACCCTGGCTGTTGCAGCCCCTATCCCACGGGAAGCTCCCGTAATCAGTACTGTTTTCAA
>JBJFCM010000014.1:12684-19386 GCA_051888955.1 Lachnospiraceae bacterium
GTAAGTAGCGAGGATGACAATTATTATGTTTTCCACGGAGCGAAAGCGTGTCTGCGTGAGAAAAATTGTCAGCCCGCATAGAAACAGCGAAAATCATTTTATATTGAAGACATTATACCACAGCATGTTAAGGATATTAAGCCCGAGTTGTATTTTTCTTCAAAAACTGGTACACTTTAAATAAGTAGGAAGGAGGTTTTAGAATGTACGATTTGATCATTATCGGTTCCGGCCCGGCAGGACTGGGAGCGGCAGTATACGGAAAGAGAGCAGGATTACACCTGCTTGTGATAGAAAAGAATCCTATGAGTGGAGGACAGGTGCTTAACACCTATGAAGTGGACAACTATCTGGGGCTTCCGGGCATCAACGGCTTCGATATGGGCGTGAAATTCAGAGAGCATGCCGAAAAAATGGGTGCAGAATTTAAAGAAGCAGAGGTGACCGGCATTGAGGATAAGGGAAGCGTGAAACTGGTGCACACCTCGGAGGGGGATTTCGAGGCGAAAACCTTGATCCTTGCCATGGGTGCACACCATGCAAAATTACAGGTACCCGGGGAAGAAGAATTGACAGGCATGGGCGTTTCCTATTGTGCTACCTGTGACGGTGCTTTTTTCAGAAACAAGACAGTAGCAGTAATCGGTGGCGGAGATGTGGCTGTAGAGGATGCTATTTTTCTGGCAAGATTCTGTGAAAAGGTCTATCTGCTTCATAGAAGAAACAGCTTAAGGGCGGCAAAGGTATTACAGGACTCCCTGATGGAATTGCCGAATGTGGAAATTTTATGGAATACGACCGTATCTGAGATAAAGGGCGAGGATATGGTGGATGGCCTGGCAATTAAGCATACGAAGACAGGAGAGGAACGCGTGTTGCCGGTGAACGGTGTGTTCATCGCAGTAGGCATTCATCCCGATACGGATATCTGTAAGGGTCTGGTAGCCTGCGATGAAGGAGGTTACATTCTGGCCGGAGAGGACACTGTTACCTCCGTTCCCGGTATTTTCGCGGCGGGGGATGCCAGAAAGAAGCCCCTCAGACAGATTATTACGGCAGTAGCGGATGGGGCCAATGCTGTGACGGCCGCCGGCAATTATCTGATATCATAAAATGTAACAATTATAAAAAAGCAGAATTTCCACGGATGGTGGGGATCCTGCTTTTTTTCTTGCAAATCCTGAATTTTCCAATGAAATGCAGTGTTGACAAAGAGGCTGTAGTATGATATATTTTTTAACAGATGTAACAAATTCGTAACAAATAAGAATTAATTTGCAATAAATATTAATTTGGAGGATAGATGCATGAAGCATTGTGGTGTAAAGCTGGCAGCAGGAGCGCTGGCAGCGGTAATCACATTTTCAGGATTGAATATAGATGCGCTGGCAGCGGAAAAGGTTTCATCCGTGCTTCCTGCCGGTGGGGTCAGCCTTACTCTTGTAAAGGATACTACTTTGGAGAGTATTCCCACAGAGACTACCGGTACATCCAGCAAGATAGAATCGACGGTGACAATTGCAGATATACCGGAGGCTGCTACGGCAACGACAGTATTTTCACTGGATCCGGAAGAAGAATCTTTTAAGAATCTGGTTATTGCGCAGGTAAATGATTATGTAAATATCAGAAGCATCCCCAGTGAGGAGGGTGAGATTGTCGGCAAGCTGTATGATGATTCTGTCGGCAGTTTCATTTCAGAGGAAAACGGTTGGTATCAGATTACCTCCGGCTCCGTAACGGGATATGTAAAGGCAGAGTACTGTGTGACCGGCGAAGCAGCTGTTGAGCTGGCAAAGCAGGTAGGCACCAGACTGGCAACGGTGACGACTACTACATTGTATGTACGTAAAGAGCCGACCACAGAGTCTTCTGTTATCTCCATGGTACCTGAAGGAGATGACTTCGTGGTATTGGAGGAGACGGACGGCTGGGTCAAGATTTCAACAGAAGAAGGCGAAGGCTGGGTATCAAGAGATTATGTAAGCCTTACCACTGAATTTGTAGAAGCGGAGTCTAAGGCGGAAGAAGAAGCCAGACTTGCTAAGGAAGCAGAAGAGAGAAAGAAAGCGCAGGAAGCTGCAAGAGCGAGTCAGGCAGCACAGCAGACGCAGAGCACCAGTACGACGACGCAGACCACCACAACAAATTATTCGGTTGGTGAAGGCAGTGAGCTGGGTGTAGCGGTTGCAGAATACGCTCTGCAGTTTGTGGGTAATCCTTACAAGTGGGGAGGAACCAGTCTGACAAACGGTGCGGACTGTTCCGGTTTTGTACTCAGTGTATATGCGAACTTTGGTGTGAGCCTGCCACATAGCTCTAAGGCAGACAGAAGCCAGGGTTATGGAGTGGATGGTCTGGAAAATGCACAGCCCGGTGATTTGATTTGTTATTCCGGCCATGTGGCATTGTATATTGGTAATGGCCAGATTGTACACGCATCCAACGCCAAGACAGGCATTATTGTTTCCAATGCAGATTATAAGAAGATTTTAGCAATCAGACGTATTTTCTAATATAGCTTTTCAGAGTGTAGAGCGGACTGTCTCTTTTGCCGGATTTGAGGTAATAACCTGATGCCGGTAAAGGAGGCAGTTTTTTTTACACAGGATTCGCATAATTGTATCTTTTTTTTGAATTATTGCGAGACAATAAAAATAGTCGAAAAGTACTGTTGACAAAAGCCGGGTTGTGCAAGATGTACAAAAGAATGGACAACCCTGCTAAAAATGTCGAATTTTGCGAGAAAAGAGCTTTCAAGTTATCCACATAAAAAAAGGCATAAAATGGGATAAAAGCTACTTATACACTGACTTATCCACATTGTCCACAGGTTTTTGGCAAACTTAAAGGATTTCTTTTCTGCGGACAAGAAGAACGGACGTTTTGTTAAGAATAAATAAAAATTCAAAAATGGAAAAAAATGTCGAAAATTGACTTGACTTTTTGAATGTCAAAAACAACCAAAAATTGTTCTAAATTATTGCAAAAAAAGGCGTTTATATGGTATAATGACTATACAATAAATAACCGAAAGGGATGAGCAACATGAAATTTATTATTGTAGGCAGAAACATTGAAGTAACTCCGGGGCTTAAGGCAGCAGTGGAAGAGAAGATTGGTAAGCTCGAGAAATATTTCACCCCTGATACGGAAGTGCACGTTACCTTAAGCGTGGAAAAGGACAGGCAGAAAATTGAAGTAACGATACCGGTGAAAGGCAGTATCATTCGTTCTGAGCAGGTCAGCAGTGACATGTATGTGTCCATTGATTTAGTAGAAGAGATTATTGAAAGACAGTTGAAAAAATACAAGACCAAACTGGTGGACAAGCAGCAGAATGCAACATCCTTTAGCAAGATGTTTGCAGAGAACGACTATATGGATGATGAGGAGATCCGAATTGTCCGTACCAAGAAGTTCGATATCAAGCCTATGTATCCGGAAGATGCCTGCGTGCAGATGGAGCTGTTAGGACATAATTTCTATGTGTTCCACAATGCAGAGACCGGTCAGGTAAATGTAGTATACAAGAGAAAAGGTGATACCTACGGACTGATTGAGCCGGAGGATTAGAGTCAATATAGAGTGAAGAGGGACCCGTTTATAAGACGGGTTCCTTTTTATTTGTAGAAAACTCCTATAGAGCAGAAGCATCTGCATTTAGCAGGTTAATTTGGAAGCACTGTACTAGGACGAGCATGGGAAACATATATTGGCAATGGGGCAGCCTGTGTGCAGGCAAATTTGTTAAGGAGGCGTCTGCACAGCAGACATAAATGGTATGCACGATAATCGTATCAAGAGATGGAGATTGGCGATTGCAGCAGAGGCAGTGCTTTGCCTGACTGCTTTGGCGGGAATATTATGTAGCAGAAATGAAACGTCTGACAGCTATAAAGAGGGAACAGCGTCAGAAAATTACAGTGTGGAAAGCAATGAATGGGCCAGGGAGGCTGTCAGCGAAGGTTATATAAAATGGGTGGACTTTGATGTGACATATAATGCGCTTTGCAAGGCCTATGAGTGGGATGTCAATACCTATGGCGAAGCAGTACATATTGACTGGGTGGAAATGCTGGCATATCTGGGGGCACGATACGGGGGCGATTTTTCTTCTAATGATAAGAAAGTGTCAAAGGATATGGCAAAGCTGGCGGAACAGTTGATGGAAGAAAAGCATACGATGGAAGAATTGACAAAGGACATGAAATATTATACCTATTACGAGGAAGCCTATCGGGCCGTTCTGGGCGGGATGGTAGGCGAATATGAAATAGAAGAAACGGATGAGGCCGGCAATGTGACCTGGAAGTGCGTATATGGCCTGAAGGCCTATTCCCCCATAGCCAAGGGCTTCGAGTACAGTCATTATGCGGATTTTGGTACAAGCAGAAGCTATGGGTACAAAAGACAGCATCTGGGGCATGACATGATGGGGCAGGTAGGTACCCCAATTGTGGCTGTGGAATCCGGTGTTATAGAAGCAATCGGTTGGAATCAGTACGGAGGATGGCGTATCGGAATCCGCAGTTTTGACCAAAAACGATATTATTACTATGCGCATCTGCGGCAGAACTATCCCTATGCGGAAGGATTGGCAGAGGGAAGTGTTGTAATGGCAGGAGATGTGATCGGATATATGGGCCATACGGGCTACAGTACCAAGGAGAATGTAAATAATATAGAAGTAACGCATTTACACTGGGGCATGCAGCTTATTTTTGATGAGTCACAAAAGGAGGGCAATAACGAAATCTGGGTAGATGTGTATCCCCTGACACAGTTCCTTTACAAGCATCGCAGCGAGGCTGCTAAGGTGGAAGGGACGAAAGAGTGGCACCGGGTACACGCTATGCGTGACCCGGCGGTAGATGTATATTTACAGGAAAATCCTCAGAATAGCGGGCAGGGCGGACAGTAGCCTGCTCAATGCTGTTCTGTGGGGGAATTCAGCCGGAAATGACGGCTTTTTTCAAGCCGCTCCTTCATGAGCTTTTCACTGCCTTCTTCTGTGGGGCGGTAATACTGCCTGTCCTTTAAGCTTTCCGGCAGGCAGGTCATGCGGGCAATTTTTTCCGCTGTGTCATGAGCATAGACATAGCCCTCCCCGTAGTGCAGGTCATCCATGAGCGCAGTAGGCGCATTGCGGATGACTAAGGGAACCGGCTCGGACAGCATGGTCAGGGCATCCTTTCTGGCATCCTCATAGGCTGTGTATAAGGCGTTGGAACGCGGTGCCAGAGAAAGATAAACAACGGCCTGGGTCAGATTGACGTTGCATTCCGGCATACCGTTAAAATGGCAGGCCTGATAGGCGGCAACTGCAATCTGCAGGGCCTGGCTGTCCGCAAGGCCGATATCCTCGCTGGCAAAGCGGATAAGGCGTCTGGCAATAAAAAGAGGGTCTTCTCCGGCTTCCAGCATGCGCGCCAGCCAGTAGACTGCCGCATCCGGGTCACTGTTGCGCATGGATTTATGCAGCGCTGAGATCAAATTATAGTGTTCCTCGCCCTTTTTATCATATAGAAGCGCTTTTTTGCCAAGACACTGTTCCAGGGTGTCTTTTTTTATGGTAATGGAACCGTCGGGCTGGATATCTCCATTCAGAATGGCCATTTCCAAAGTATTCAGGGCAATGCGGGCATCTCCGTTTGCAAAAGCAGCAATAGCGGAAAGTGTATCTTCCTCCATATGGATGGAGCTGTTGCCAAAGCCTCGCTTATCCGTCAGGGCATGGGTCAAGAGCTCCGTCAAATCCTCCACGGTCAAGGCTTTCAGGACGAAAACCTTACAGCGGGACAGCAGAGCGGCATTGACCTCGAAGGAGGGATTTTCCGTGGTGGCGCCTATCAGGGTGATGCTTCCTTTTTCTACATAAGGAAGAAAGGCGTCCTGCTGGGCCCTGTTGAAGCGATGTATCTCGTCCACAAAGACTAGGGTGCGGATGCCATAGCTGCGGTTCTCCTCCGCCTGCTTCATGATGTCCTTGATTTCCTTGATGCCGCTGGTCACGGCGCTGAAATTGATAAAGCGGGATCTGGTACGATTGGCAATAATCCGTGCCAGAGTTGTCTTGCCTACACCGGGAGGTCCCCAGAAAATCATGGAGGCAATCTGATCTCGCTCCAACATCTGCCTCAGTATCTTACCTGGTCCTAAGAGGTGCTTCTGCCCGATATAATCCTCCAATCCCTGAGGCCTGAGTCTGTCCGCCAGGGGTGCAGAAACAGGAGCGAGGGTGGCATCATTTGAAAAATCAAAAAGGGAAAGCTGGTCCATGGGTGCTCCTTTCCAAAAGGGGTGTTACTTTTCCTTATTTTAACACAAATGTAGTATGAGTTGAATGAGAAAATTTCTGAGGAGCAGATTTTGTTATTTTTTTATCAAATTTTATTTTAAAAGCCATTGCAAAAGCCATAGCCCTATGTTAAAATAAAAACAATCGGCAATGACAAAAAAATAACAATCATTATGAAAGCCCGAGAAATGCGGAAAACGGAAAATGGAGGAAAGACAAATGTCAAGAAAAGTTGTATTAGCAGGCGCATGCCGTACAGCAATCGGTACTATGGGTGGTACCTTAAGCACAACTCCGGCAGCAGAGCTGGGAGCAATTGTTATCAAAGAAGCATTGAAGAGAGCAGGCGTTGCTCCTGAAGCTGTAGACCAGGTATACATGGGCTGCGTTATCCAGGCAGG
>JBJFCM010000015.1:0-18977 GCA_051888955.1 Lachnospiraceae bacterium
ATATTTTATACACCATTTTCTACACCACTTTGTCAAAAACGGGTGTAGATGTATGTAGCCTTATGGGCGAATGATAGTAAAAATGCACAAAAAATATATAAAAAAGGTGTTGCATGGAGACTTATAATAGTATATAATGACTAAATGATAATTGATAATTCTTCGGGGTTGGGTGTAATTCCCTACTGGCAGTGATGCGGAAAGTTCCGATGAGTCTGCGACCCGTATGTATGCTTTGCTAAGGCAGCAAGTGCCGTGCAAGCGTATATGGCTGAACCGGTTTGAATCCGGTACCAACAGTAAAGTCTGGATGAAAGAAGATTTGTGAGAAGGCAGGCCCTTTTGTTTGCGTTATTTTGTAGCAGAAGTGGCGGGTCAGCAAGCAGCATGTTTCCCCCGGAGCAGTATCCGGGGGTTTTTTGTTTGGAAAGATAATTGTTTCTTCCAAAGTAAAAAGGCTTGCACGAAGAATTTCCTTATCAATATTTTTTTACATTGAAAGGAGAATGAAAATGAATGGATTAATGGAAAGTGTAACTGAAAACCTGATGTTTGTGCTGGAGTTTCTGGGGGTGATTGCCCTGATGTTTGTCCTGGCTGTAATCATTGAAAAAGCGGCGGACAAAAGAAGAGGGGTCAAGAGAAAGATGTTTACCACCCGTATGATGGCAATGGTAGGTATGTTTTCTGCAATTGCAGTCATTCTGCATATGTTTGATTTTCCCCTGCCTTTCCTGGCACCAGGGTTCTACAAGGTAGATTTTAGCGAATTGCCTGTTATGATAGGAACCTTTGCTTTCGGCCCGGTGGCAGGTGTCATGATTGAGTTCTGCAAAATTCTGCTGAAGCTTGTATTTAAGGGTACCAGCACCGCTTTTGTGGGAGATCTGGCTAATTTCGCAGTGGGCTGCAGCCTGCTTCTGCCGGCATCCGCAGTCTATGAGTTTACCAAGAGCAAGAAGGGAGCGATTGCAGGCTGTATCACAGGCACTTTGTGTATGACCGTGTTCGGTTCTCTGTTCAATGCAGTTTACCTGATTCCTAAATTCGTGGTGCTGTATGGCCTTCCTTCTGTTGATACCATTATTGAAATGGGGCAGGCGGTCAATCCCGCCATTACCAATCTGACTACCTTTGTATGTCTGGCGGTAGCACCCTTAAATCTTTTGAAGGCAGGTGTTATTTCCCTGATTACCATGGTGATTTATAAGCCTTTAAGCCCGATTATCAAGGAGGGGCATGCAGCAGTACAGAAAAAAGCAGTGAGCCATTAGAAGCATCAGCTAATATGGAAATATCAGCAAAGGGTTCCCGAATAGCAACGGGAGCCCTTTTTATAATGCCATTCTTAAGAAACAATTTAGAAAATCCTGTGAATTCTTTTTATATATAAGTAATAAGCTGAATATCGAAGCAGGCGGTCTGATAAATTTTTAAAATCCTGTTGACCTTCCACAAGGTGGAAGGTGTAGGATGATAAAGAATAAGCGGTTGTAAAATATAGGTAATAATTGTATCATAGAGAGCAGGTAATTCGTGATTGTGAAACACAGGGTGTTGTACGGTTACAAATCGTTTCCGGCTACAGGAAGAAAAGAGGGAAAGGGAAGGAATATGAGTGCATTGGTAGAAATCCGGGATGTGTGCAAAATCTATAATCCCGGTGAAAATGAAGTACGGGCACTGGATCATGTGAATGTGACGATTGATGAAGGGGAATTTGTGGCGATTATCGGCCAGTCCGGTTCAGGCAAATCCACGCTGATGAATATGTTAGGCTGTCTGGATGTGCCGACCAGTGGAACCTATATGCTGCATGGTCAGGATGTGTCCGATTTGGATGATAATGAGTTGTCGGATATCCGCAACCGTGAGATAGGCTTTGTATTTCAGGGCTTCAACCTGATACAGAACCTGACGGCACTGGAAAATGTGGAGCTGCCGCTGATTTACAGAGGGGTATCCAGAGGAAAGCGGATTGCGCTGTCCGAGGCAGCACTGAAAAAGGTAGGGCTGGAAAAACGAATGGATCATAAGCCTTCGGAGATGTCCGGCGGACAGCAGCAAAGGGTAGCGATTGCAAGAGCGATTGCCCAGGCACCGCCGATTATTCTGGCAGATGAGCCCACGGGTAATCTGGATTCCGGCTCCACCAGAGAAATCATGCAGATTATGAAGGAACTGCATAAGGATGGCAGAACGGTGATTTTGATTACCCATGACAATGAGATAGCGGCCCAGGCCAGGAGAATTATTAAGATTCGGGACGGCCGTATCGAGAGTGATTCGGGAACTGAGAAGAGCAAAGATAATGATGGGAAAGAAAACTACAATATAGAAGAAATGGTGTAAGAAAGGGTAGGACGGAAAGATGAAAAAGGAAAAAAAGGAATTGACACCGACGGAGAAAAAGAGAAGAAAGAAGAGAATCCGGAATATTATTCTGGTAATTGTACTGGTAATCGTGATTGTGTTTGGGGCATTGGCATGTAGTGGCAGCAAAAATACCGCAGCAGTTGTCACGACAGTTCATCCTGTTATCGGCAGTGTGGAGGAAAATGTCAGCATCAGCGGTACGGTGGAAAGTGAAGAGACAAAGGTCTATTTTGCACCGGTAAGCGGTAAAATTGCAGAGATACATATAGAAGCAGGCGACGTGGTAGAAGAGGGAGATCTGCTGATTGCTTATGATATGCAAGCTATGGAAGAGGCGCTTGAACAGGCCGGATTGCAGTATACCGCAGCAAACAGCTCCTATAACGGCTCCTTAGCGGGCAGCAGGGATGCACAGACCAGATTGAATGAGGCCAACACCAATCTTCCTATTCTGGAACAGCAGATTAAGGATTCCAAAGCATACATAAAGGCATTACAGGAAAAGCTTGCTACCGTGCAGACTGATACGGCAAATGCGCTGGCAGCAGAGAATATGAATCTGCAAAAGAAGCTGATTGAATTGCAGAAGGACCCGGTTGCCAATGAGGATGCCATTACAGAGGTGCAGATGGCAATGCAGACCAACCAGTATGTTTCCCAGATAGCAGGTACCTCCGAGGCACAGACCGACCTTCAGAAGAAGATTGAGGAAGAAGAGGAGAGACTGGCCGGTTATCAGGAATATAAGGCAGAAATGGAAGCTCAGAAGCAGCAGGCAGAGGCTGAAATCCTGGACTCCTACCAGAAAGAGAATCTGGATGCAACGGAGCAGATGAATTCCCTTTCCTATGAAAGTGCAAAAGAGGATTATGACACGGCACAGATGGGAATTACGGCACTGTTTACCGGTATTGTGACCGAAATCAGTGCAGTGGAAGGTATGACGGTTACAGAGGGTATGCAGCTTTTGACTCTGGCCAACAGCGAACAGATCAAGGTGTCCTTTTCCGTTACCAAATATGATCTGGCAAAGCTGGCTGTAGGGCAGAAAGCAGAGGTGACCATCAATGGAAAAGTATATGATGGCACAATTACAAAAATTAACCGGATGGCAACGGTAAATGCTTCCGGTACGGCAGCAGTGAACGCAGAAATCCACATAGAAAATCCGGATGACAATATTTATCTGGGGCTGGATGCCAAGATAGAGATTCATACAAGCAAAGTGGAAAATGCGCTGCTGATACCGATTGAAGCGCTCAATGCCGATAAAAACGGGGATTTTGTCTATGTGGAAGAAAATGGATTTGTGGTAAGAAAATCTATTGTTACGGGTATTTCCTCAGCAGAGTATATTGAGGTCAAAGAGGGTCTGAGTGAGATGGATTATGTGATTACAACCAGTCTTACAGGTGGCGTGGAAGAAGGCATGGCAGTTTATAGTATGCCTGATACGGTGACGGAATAGGAGGCTTACATGGCACAGATTTGGGAATATATCAAGATTGCCCTGATGAACATCAGGAGCAATAAAGGCCGTTCTATTCTGACCATGCTGGGTATTATCATCGGTATCTCTTCTGTGATTATGATTATTTCCATCGGTAACGGTGTGAAGGACGGCATCAACGATGAACTGAATGCCATGGCAGGCGGACAGATTTACATTTATTCCTATGGTGAAAATGATGCCGGAGTGATGGTAGAGTTCGATAATGACGATTTGGATGCGCTGATGACCGGCGTAGACAATGTAAAGGCGGTAACACCCAGTTGGGCATTTAACAGTACAGCTACCGGTAGAAAGGGAACCTTTAACTGTTATGCCAGCTTCGGCAGCAGCGGTCTGCAGTATGCAAGCAGCGACCCCATCATAAAAGGCAGGTATTTTACGGAAAATGACTACTATGCGGGCAATAAAGTCTGCGTCATGACAGAGAACAGCGCCAAGACGCTTTTCGGAACCTCCAATGTGGTGGGAATGACAATAGAGCTGACGATATTTGGCGTGGCCCAGGAATTTACGATTGTGGGTATCAGACAGGACTCGGCATCCAGCATGATTACCATGCTGGACAACAGTACGGTCAGCATAGAAGCGCCGCTTTCCGTGGTGGGAAGCTCCTATGGGTTTTATGTAGATACCTTTAGTGAAATATTGATTATCAGTGACGGGGCAGAAAATGCTTCCCAGGTAGCACGGGATGCAGTGAATCTGATGGAAATCAGACACAATGTGCGGGGACAGAATGCTATCCAATTGGAAAATTTCAATGATTACATGAGTCAGATGAATGAGATTTTGAGCTATATTACAATCTTCGTAGTGTTTGTGGCGGCTATCTCCCTGTTAGTGGGCGGTATCGGTGTTATGAATATCATGCTGGTATCCGTAACGGAACGTACCAGGGAAATCGGTATCCGGAAAGCGTTGGGAGCCAGAACGGGGTCCATTCTGATGCAGTTTTTGTCGGAGTCGGCCATCATTACCCTGCTGGGCGGCTTGATTGGCATTACCATCGGTGTGCTGGGCGCATATGGTGTCTGCTCATTGATTGGATTTACGGCCAAGGTACAGTTTTCCACGATTTTGGGAGCATCCCTTTTCTCTTCGGCAGTAGGTATCTTCTTTGGTATTTATCCTGCGAGAAAAGCAGCCAAATTGAGCCCTATTGAAGCCCTGCGGCATGAATGATGAAAATAACTTGCTTTTTCCTTCTAATACCAATATAATGAAGAAAGACAGATTCCTGCAGGCAGTTTACTGTAACGGGAATGGAACAAAGGCGAAAAGAAAGGAAATGTACAATGTTAAAAGAATTTAAAAAGTTTGCATTGCGTGGTAATATGATAGACCTGGCAGTCGGTATGATTATCGGCAGTGCTTTTACCAGTATTGTTAACTCTTTAGTGAATGATATGATTATGCCAATCGTAAGTCTTTTTACGGGAAAGGTAGATTTCTCCAATCTGTTCATCGCATTGGACGGTAACAGTTATGCGACGCTGGAAGCAGCGCAGGCAGCAGGTGCCGCTACCTTTAACTATGGTACTTTTATATCCAACGTCATCAATTTTGTGATTATGGCTTTTGTGGTGTTCATGTTTGTAAAAGCGATGAACAAGTTAAAGCATGAAGAGCCTGCACCCGTAACGACGAAGAAATGTCCGTTCTGTAAGTCGGAGATAAGCATAGAAGCAACCCGATGTCCTCATTGTACTTCTGAATTGGAAAAGTAAACATAAAACCTTGTGTAAAAGCACCTACCGGGTAGGTGCTTTTTAAAGCGTTACGGATACTTATAAGGAGGTTCTCATGATAGAATTTGACGTGCACATCAAGGCGGGGGATTTGTATGACTATATGATGCGCCATACCTATAGTAGCTTTTCCGGGCTTTTTGGAAGTCTGGTCGGCGCACTCATGGTAGTGGGTGGTTTTTATACGAGCGGCTGGCTGATGGTGATTGCCGGTGTGGTACTTTTGTGCTATCTGCCATGGACCTTATTCCTGAAGAGTAAACAGCAGATGCTCGCCAATCCTGCCTTTAAGGAGCCTCTGCACTATGTACTGGATGATGAAGGGATTCATGTGTCCCAAAATGATACGGAGGAGATGCAGAAGTGGGAGGATATCGTTAAGGCGGTATCTACAAACAGAAGCCTGATTGTGTACACTTCCCGGATGAATGCCTGTATCTTTCCCAAGCGGGATTTGGGGGACAGTACGGCGCAGGTGATACAGGTGCTGTCCACACATCTTCCGGCTAAAAAGGTAAAAATCAAGCAATAGTGATAGAAGCGGAGCGGATATCCATGGAAAAAGAACAACAACCCGGGAAACTGTATGAGACCCGGAATGAAAAGGAAACAGGGCTTTTAGGGGAAGAAATGGGAAAGAAGGCTATACCCGGTGAAGTCTATACCCTGATTGGGGATCTGGGTGTGGGTAAGACTGTATTCACCCAGGGCTTTGCAAGAGGATTGGGTATCACAGAACATGTGAACAGCCCGACCTTTACGATTGTGCAGATATATGAAGAAGGCCGTATGCCTTTTTACCATTTTGATGTTTACCGAATCGGTGATGTAGAGGAAATGGAAGAAATCGGCTACGAGGATTGTTTTTATGGGGAAGGTGTCTGTCTGATCGAATGGGCAAACCTGATAGAAGAGATACTGCCGCAGCATTATACGCAGGTTACGATTGAAAAAGACTTGGAAAAAGGTTTTGATTACCGTAAAATAATAGTAGAACAGATATAAGTATAATGCCGTTACGAACAGCAGCCATTATGAATGATTGGAAAGAGGTATACACATGAGGATATTGGCATTGGACAGTTCGGGGTTGGTGGCTTCCGTCGCAGTAGCGGAAGACGATAACCTGATTGCTGAATATACCGTTAATTATAAAAAGACACATTCGCAGACACTTTTGCCTATGTTACAGACCGTAAAGGATATGATTGATCTGGACCTTTCTACGATAGATGCGATTGCCATAGCGGCCGGACCCGGTTCCTTTACCGGGCTGCGTATTGGTTCGGCAACTGCCAAGGGACTGGGACTGGCACTGAACAAGCCGCTGATAGAAGTGCCTACCATTGCAGGTCTGGCTTACAATCTTTATGGTACGGACAAGCTTGTCTGTCCGCTGATGGATGCCAGGAGGAATCAGGTTTATACCGGCATCTATACCTTTGAACGTGGACAGGAAGAAGGCGGCAGTACCTATCACCTGAAGACTCTTACAAAACAGTGTGCTGTGGATATTTCGGAAATGATGGAGAAGCTGAACGGGCTGGGCAGGGAAGTGATATTCCTGGGAGACGGTGTACCTGTTTATTGTGAACAAATCGCACGAAGCTTACAGGTGCCCTACAGCTTTGCACCGGCACATTGCAACCGGCAGCGTGCAGCAGCAGTTGCAGCACTGGCGAAGTGTTATTATGAGGAAGGCAGAACGGTAAATGCCAAGGATCACCAGCCTGAGTATCTGCGCTTAAGCCAGGCAGAGAGGGAGAGACTGGAGCAGGAAAAAAACAATGGACAATAGAGATATCATCATCAGACCTATGCGGAAAGAAGATGTGCCTGTAATCAGCAGACTGGAAGAAGCAGCCTTTTCCATGCCATGGTCACCGGCAGCTTTTCTGGATATGGTGGATAGAGAAGATTCCCTGTATGTGGTGGCAGTGGCAGGAGAGGAACTGATCGGCTGCTGCGGTGTGACTAACGCCTGCGGTGACGGGGATATCAATAATGTAGTGGTAGCGGAAGCTTTTCGGTGCAAAGGTGTGGGCAGGCTGATGCTCTCTAACCTGATGGAATGGGGCAGAGAGATTGGAATAGAAAATTATACCCTGGAGGTGAGGGTCAGCAATGTCCCTGCCATCCATCTCTATGAAAGCCTCGGATTTGAAAGTGCAGGAATCCGCCCCGGCTTTTACGAAAAGCCTCGCGAGGATGCCATGATCATGTGGAAAAGACAGGAAAACGATGGACAAATTACCATCTCCGACTAGCTTGTGAATATGATATAATGAGCCCTGCGGCGAGATGATATAATCTCTCAGGTATAGGAGGAGTGGTATGAGAAAGTACAAAGATGAACACAATACCCGGTTAGAAGCAGTTACCTGCAATAAGTGCGGCAGGCCCTTGAAGGTGGAGAACGGTATCATAAAAGAAGGCTGTTTCCTGGGAGATGCCAGATTTGGCTATTTCAGCGAAAAAGATGGTACAAGACAGCTTTTTGATCTGTGTGAAAAATGCTATGATACCATGGTAGAGGAATTTTCCATACCGGTGGAGGAGATAGAGGAAAAAGAACTATGTTAGATGTTTGTTTGCTGGGAACGGGAGGCATGATGCCTCTGCCATACAGATGGCTTACGTCCCTCATGATGCGCTATAATGGAAAAAGCATTCTCATAGACTGTGGAGAAGGTACGCAGATTGCCATGAAGGAAAAGGGCTGGAGTCCCAAACCTATCGATATCATCTGTTTTACCCACTACCATGCCGACCACGTCAGCGGATTACCGGGGATGCTGTTGACTATGGGCAATGCCGAAAGGACGGAGCCGTTGCTATTGATTGGACCCAAGGGGCTTACCAGAGTGGTTTCCGCGTTGCGCGTGATTGCACCGGAGCTGCCGTTTGATATTCAGTGCATGGAGCTTACGGAAAATACAGAACAGATTGCTTTCGACGGATTTCGATTGGAGGCTTTCAAGGTGAACCATAATGTGGTATGCTATGGTTATAGTATGATTATTGAGAGAAGCGGTAAATTCCAGATGGATAAGGCACTGGAGCTGGGCATTGAAAAGAAGTACTGGAGCCATCTGCAGAAGGGGGAAGTCATCGAGCTTCCTGACAGGACCCTCACACCGGATATGGTGCTGGGCCCGAAAAGAAAAGGACTGAAGGTGACTTATACCACAGATACCAGACCCACAGAGAGCATCGTGGAGAGTGCAGCGGGTGCAGATTTGTTTATCTGCGAAGGCATGTACGGAGAGCCGGATAAGCTGAGTAAAGCCAAGGAATATAAACACATGACCTTTTATGAGGCGGCACAGATGGCGAAAAGGGCAGCAGTGAAGGAAATGTGGCTGACCCATTACAGCCCGTCCCTGCCAAAGCCGGAGGACTATATGCCGGAGGTAAGAAAGATATTCCCGGCTTCCGTGGCGGCAAAAGATGGACGAACGGTAGATTTGGTATTTGAAGAAGATTAGCCCTGTCAAGGTCTGTAAAGAGGAAGTGTGAGGGAATTGCCGGATAAAGCAAGAGAGAGGAGGATACCGGATGGTAAGAGCAAATATGCGGTCGGGAACGAAATCGAAAGCATCCAAAACAAATGATAAACATGCGGCTCTGAGAAGCGGTATCGTGATTTTACTCCTCGTAGCCATGATGGTGGGCTATTATTATTATCTGAGCAACCGGCAGAAACAGAATGAGCCTGCAGTGGTAACGCTTACCGTAGCTCAGGAGCTGATTACCAGGGATTTGAAGAATAACTATCCTCCTACGCCCAAAGAAGTGATTCGCTACTACAGTGACATTACAAAGTGCTTTTATAATGAGGAGTACAGTGATGAGGAACTGGAGCAGCTTGCGGGACAGACCAGGCTTTTGTATGATGAAGAATTAATATCGAATAATGACTGGGGCAAATACATCATTGAACTGAAAAATGATATTGATTATTATAAGGATAATTCCATTCGCATCAGCAGCTACAGCATACCTGCCAGCACGGATGTGGACTATTTCTCGGATGACGGCTATGATTTTGCACGCCTGCACTGTACTTATGTGCTGGTGAGCAATGGAGTAAAACAGCCGGTGGAAGAGGTGTATCTGCTTCGAAAGGATGAGGCAGGGCACTGGCGGATATTTGGCTGGGATCTGGCAGAGAATGTGACACTTGAAGAATAAGGTTGGAAACAGGATATGGATAAGGATATTTTGATACTGGCAATTGAAAGCTCCTGTGATGAGACAGCGGCAGCAGTGGTGAGAAACGGCAGGGAAGTGTGCTCTAACATTATTTCCTCCCAGATTGCCCTGCATACGCTCTATGGCGGTGTGGTGCCGGAGATTGCTTCCAGAAAGCATATAGAAAAAATTAATCAGGTCATTGAGGAAGCATTGCAGGAAGCAGGTTTTGCCTTGAAGGATATGGATGCTATAGCAGTGACCTATGGACCGGGCCTGGTGGGACCGCTTTTGGTGGGGGTATCCGCTGCCAAAGCCATCAGCTTTGCTACGGGGATTCCATTGGTGGGCGTGCACCATATTGAGGGGCATATCAGTGCCAATTTTATTGAGAATAAGGAGTTGGAACCGCCCTTTATCTGTCTCGTGGTTTCCGGCGGACATTCCCATCTGGTAGTGGTGAAGGATTACGGCGAATATGAGATTATCGGACGAACCAGGGATGATGCGGCAGGAGAAGCCTTTGATAAGGTGGCACGGGCTATTGGACTTGGCTATCCGGGCGGACCGAAAATTGACAAAGCGGCTAAGGAAGGGAATCCGGAGGCTATCCATTTTCCCAGAGCCAAGGTGGAAGAAAACGCCTATGATTTCAGTTTCAGCGGCTTGAAGTCAGCAGTACTGAATTATTTAAACGGCTGTCAGATGAAGGGAGAAGAAATCTGTACAGCAGATGTTGCTGCCTCCTTCCAGCAGGCGGTAGTGGAAGTGCTGGTGGAGCATGCCATGCATGCGGTTAAGCAGTATGGCTACGACAAATTTGCTATTGCAGGAGGCGTAGCTTCCAATTCTGCACTGCGGGCAGCCTTTACGGAACGCTGTGCGAAAGAGGGCATCCAATTCTATTATCCGTCACCAATCCTTTGTACGGACAATGCGGCCATGATTGGAACGGCCGGTTATTATGAATACATAAAGGGAGTGAGGAGCGGACTGGATTTAAATGCCGTGCCGAACTTAAAGCTTGGGGAAAGAGTATGAAAAAGAGATGTACTGCCATACTGTTGGCCGCCGGTGCGGGCAGGCGTATGGAAAGTAAAGTTGCCAAACAATATATGCTGTTAAAGGATAAGCCTGTCATCTGGTACGGATTGCAGGCTTTTGAGCAATCTTCCATTATCGACGATGTAATCCTTGTGGTGGGAAAAGGAGAAGTTTCCTATGTACAGGAAGAAATTGTAAAGAAATATGGTTTTTCCAAGGTGGATACCATCACGGAGGGCGGAGCGGAACGTTACCTTTCCGTGCAAAAGGCACTGGCTGTCATAGCGGAGGAAGAGATGCGTATTCCCAATCGGGACGGCTACTTATTTATCCATGACGGCGCCAGACCGTTGGTGACAGAAAAGATTATTGAGGATACCTACCACGCGGCAGAACGCTATGGAGCCTGCTGTGCGGCAATGCCGGTAAAGGATACCATAAAGCTTGCAGATGAAAATGGCTTTGCAGAAAAGACACCGGACAGAAGCCGCATGTATGCGGTACAGACGCCCCAGGTGTTTTCCACACCGCTTATTCTGGAGGCTTATGGGTTGCTTTTTAAGCACAGAGAGGAATTGGAAAAGCAGGGTGTTAAAATTACGGATGATGCCATGGTGGTGGAACATATGCTGCACCATCCCGTAAAGCTGGTGGAAGCCTCCTATGAGAACATAAAAATAACCACCCCCGAAGATCTGGAGGTGGCAGTGCGTTTCCTGGAGCGCAGGTGAAAAGAAGCCCCACATTGTGAGACGGCATCAGACAGTCTGGCACGACGGGATTGCGTAATATATCAGATGAGCCTCCCGTACAGATGGCCGCTGAATTCTCCAAACTGGGTCTCTTCTATTTTTTTCATAAAGATGGTGACATCTTGATCACCAAATACGAACTCCATGTGGACAGAGCCGATACAGGTGTCCAGAATATGTATCTTGATATAAAAAGTATTTTCGGAAAGCCACATGCCGCTGGCAGCGCAGTTCATGTCATAGACAGGAAATTGGCCGGGAATGCAGGCATCCAGTCCGAAGGAAATTTCACAAGGTGTTCCTTTATAAGTATAGTGAAGCGTGCCGTCCGTTTCCCCTAGTGATAGGGAAACAGTGGAGAAGCCCTGGCTATTGTCTGCAAGACAGTAGCTTTTTTTATGGATTGCTTTTGCACAGGTGGCAGAATCCATAAATGTAATATTTTCCGGAGCCCCGGCATATTTCGTCCTGCCGGAAACTGTCCCCGTAAAGGCAGTGCGGCACCACTTTTTTAAGGGAGTAAGCACCAGAGAAGAGAGGCGGTCGAACAATGTCACCGTATCCGCTTCCTCCTTAACGGCATCTATAGGACTGTCCAGTGCCGGCAGAATTTCTTCGTAAAAACTGTTGTAGATCAAATCGTTGCCGCCGCCACAGCCCTGTGTATCAGCAGTGGTAACCAGTATCATGTCCTGCTTTGGCAGGCAGATAGCAAGCTGACCGCCCATACCATAGCATACAAAGCCGTCATGGCGGGTGCGCCAAAGCTGGTAGCCATACCCTTGCGTTTCACTTATGACTCCGCTGGTCAATGCGTTTGGGGTAAGGCAGGAGGTCATTTCCCGAATAAAGTCTGCCGGTAAAAGCTGTTCTCCTTCCCAGCTTCCGTTCTGCATTAAAAGCTTTCCCAATATAAGCAAATCTTTGGGGGTGGCCATGAGACCGCTGCCTCCCTGGGAATCTCCAAATTCATTTTTCAGCACATAGGAATCAGCAGACCAGCCTATTTTCCCCAGTACCTTACTGCGAAGGTACTCTAACATAGGCATGCCTGTAAGGCGCTCTACCAGCACACAGAGCACATGAGCGGCAGAGGTATCATAGTGGAACACGGTGCCGGGCTTGTGGGTCGGTGGAGTGGTGAAAAAGCTTTCTACCCACTCCTTATTTTTATCATGCTTGTAAGTAGTGGAAGCGTGACAGGTGCGCATCATCAGCATATTGCGAATGGTCATCTCTGCGATCCAGGGATGCACATCCTCCGGCACCTTGTCAGGAAAATAGTCCACGATAGCATCGTCTAAGTGCAAGCGCCCTTCCTGCTCCAAAAGGCCGATCGCCAGCGCGTTCATAGTCTTGCAGATTGAGAACATGCGATGCAGGGTATCTGCCTGATAGGGGGCATAATAGCCTTCTGCCACCAGCTTATCATGACGCATCAAAAGGATGCTGTGCATATTTACCTGATAGTGTTCCAGCCGGTCCAAAAAACGGAGAATGGATGCGGCCGGAATGCCCACAGAGGCTGGAGAGGTTGTGTTGATAACATTATTCATGTTTTATCCCTTTCTGAAAGGAGGTTTTTTCTTCTTTTCCTCATATAACAATGCGTCGGCTCTTTCAACTGCTTCTTCTAACTGAAAGCTCTTGCCGGCATCGGGTGACCAGATGCCCACAGAGATGGTGATGGAATAGGGCTTTTTGTTGGAAGAGGCAACACGGGCAAGATGCCGGTTCAGAGCCGTCATGATGTCGTCCTTGTAAAGTCTGGTATCATAAATAGCAAGAACAGCAAATTCGTCACCACCTATCCTGCCGACGATACTGTTGGGAAAGGTATCTTCTAAAGCAGCGGCACAGGAGCGGAGAGCAAAATCACCTTCCATGTGGCCGTAGATGTCATTGATTTGCTTGAGATAATTTAGGTCTGCATAAGCAAACACAATCTGTCCACCGGAAGCTTCGGCCTGTTCAATAAAATCGTTGGCTTTTTTGTAGAAGCCTCTTCGGTTCAGAATACCGGTCAGTTCATCCTTACCGGAAATAGCGTCCAACTGTATATTTTCCTTCTGAAGGCGCAACACAAGCTCGTCTTTTTCTGCAAGCAGCGAACGCCGGATATCAAACATATTCATTAACTTGATTGCAATGCTGATCTGGTAGCATAAAAATTCCACATAATGAAAGTTATTGAAACTAATATCGCAGAGCATAAAGCCGTACTGGAGCTCTCGGGAATACAAATCAATCATGACATAGGTTTTGCGGGTATCCGGCATGAATTTATGCCGGTAGATATCATGGACGGACATCAGCTGCTCGGTTCTGCGGGGAGCAACGGCTTTTCCATTTTCCAGATAAGCACGTAAATACAGGGAATCCGGTTGTATCCAGGTATCTCCGAAATGATAGGCAGTAGGAGTTTTTAACATAAACAAAAAGCAGCTTTCCAGGTCTGCAATCGTCAGACAGTTGATAATCTGCGTATAATTTTGCTCACCGTTATCGTCCAGGGTAAGCATATTGCGGGAAAGGATATTCATGTTGTGATTCATATCGATTAATCGACGGTTGCTGCCGGACATTTGTGCCTTTTCAAAAAGCCGATCCTGTTCGTCAATCTGTTTCTGAAAATTGATTTTTTCCGAGGAACATGCGCCGATGGATTCTCTGCAGACAAATTTGGTATCTACAAAGAAGGTCTCTGCTTTGCCTACAGTGTGATCTAACAGCTTTCTGTGTCCCTGCAGGACAGCACGGAAACCAAGCTCTGAAGCATCGGCCCGGATGGTGGCAAGCGGCGGAGAGAGATGTTTGGCAACTTCGATATCATCAAAGCCCAATACAGAAATCTGCTCGCCAATAGTAATGTGATGTTCTGAAAGCACCTTATAGACGGTGGTAGCCATGGAATCGTTGCAGCAGACAATGGCATCTAAGGATGGGTTGTCGCGCAACAGCTCTTCAACGGCTTCTCTGCAATTGGCAGTGGGCGGAGCGAACTTGATGGCAGAATCCTCTATGGGAAGGCCCTGTTCCGCCAGTACCTGCTTATATGTGGAAAGGCGCTCATAAGAATCGGAATTATCCAAAAAGCCGGTGACCATGCCGATATGCTTTCTATGCTCTGTTTCAATCAAATACCGGACGCCATCGGCAAGACCGCTTGCATTGTTGTAACGGACGCAGGAATAGCCTTCCTCATTCGTAGCAATCAGAATAAGGGGAATGTCTTTGAAAGAAGATAAAATTTCAAGGCAGCGTTCTCTGGTAGTAGTACTGCCGATAGTGCTCAAGCATAACAATACGATATCCAGAGATTTTACCTGAGCATAGGAAAGCAGGGTGTTGTACTGATATTCGTATCGTTGCAGGGAATCCTCTTTTAAGCAGTAATCAATATACTTTACGGGAAGGATGAAGAGATTATCATTCATTTCTTCTGCTGCCTGTATGGCGCCTTTGCAGATAGAATTAGAAAAATCATCTTCCACGTTTCCTACAACGAGGCCGATATTATATCTTCCTTCGGTCATAAGTGTTTCCTCCTTATATGGTATAAATTGTCCGGTAACGGCAATCAATGATTTCCTGCACTTTCCCGCATGGAACTGGGAGTGACACCATAAGTCTTTTTAAAGGCCCGCCTGAAGGTGGCCGGATTGTTGTAGCCGACCTGAATGTAGAGCTCACTCAGGTTGGTATCGGTCTCACGAATCAGTTTTGCCGCTTCGTTCATACGGATATTTTCCAGATATACGGAGAAGTTGACACCGGTTTTTTCCTTAAACATATGGGAAAAATAGCTTTCCGAAATCTGGAATTCGTCGGATATCTTATTCAGGCACAGAGAAGGATCCTTGTAATTCTGCGAAATATATTTTTCGATGGTAGCAGCAAGATTGGTATCCTTGGCGCCATTCTGGAACAGCTCACAGAGAGAAAGGGCAAGGTCTTCGCAAAGCTTGAAGGAAAGATGCTCATTGAACCGTTCATCCAAAGCGCTTACGATTTCCTTATCTGTGCCGGAAGGCAGAGAAAATCTTGCTTTTAGCAAAGTATTGCGAATATCCTGCATCAAAAATTGTAAAAGATTAATGGGCAGGGAACGTTCTTCAATATTCTCCTTATGGATAAGGCTGAACAGCTCCAGCACCTGTGGCTTGTTGCCGGAAGTGATGAAGTGTATCAGCTTGGTAGAAAGTTCAGGAGGATAGTAAAATGCATTGGAATCCTTCTTGGTGATTTCATAAGGAAAGAAAATATAGTTTTTAGTGGTATAGCCCACTGCTTCCACTGCCTGCTGATAGCATTCCCATACGTTCATCAGGCTGTCCGTGGTCTGGCCGATGCCGGCAAACATCCAGATATCATGATTGTCAAGAAGATATTCGTGCAGTCTGACAACGGTTTCCTGTGCTTTCATGACGAGGGATGCTGCATCGGAAGAAGCACAGGTAAGAAGCAGAGCATAGGTCCTGTTTGCAGGAGAGTAGCAATAAAAGGGCTCTCCAAAATAATCACGCAGGGTTGTTCCCATCACATCCTCAAAATCTTCCGCATTCAGGTAAGCAATATTGCCGGGGCTGGACTCTCCGGCATTGCCGGAGTTGTTGTAGGCAACCACATAGATTACATTGTAAGCAAGTGTTTCTCCATGCAGTCCGAGGTAATCCTTAATATATAGCATTTCATCCTCGGAGGAGATGGAACCGCCAAAGAGCTGCTGGATATAGGAATTGGTGATGATTGGTTTCTGCTTATTTACCACCTCCTGCAACTGGCTTTTTTCCTCTGTAACGACCTGCAGCTCCGCACCGAGTTCCACGATAGGAGCCATATTTCTGCGTGAGAGAAAGAAAATGAGATAGATTCCTCCCACCAAAGCAAGGAGGAGGCAGACCAGATATGCATACCGCAAACCGGACACGCCCTTGTACGCAGCACTTTCCGGCTGCACCAGATAGTAAGTCCATCCGTTTTCAGGGGAGACAGATTTGGTCACCAGCATGGACATTCCGTCTTGACTGAAATGTGCAAAACTATCCGTGAAATGAAGGGAGGACAGGGTGGAGATGCTGTTGACCAATGGAGTCGACCCGGAATCCGGGTCCTGTTCGCTTAAGGAAAACATAATCTCGTTGTCTTCATTACAAACAATTAAATAACCATCGTTATAAAATTCGATTTCCGAAAATAAGCCGGCAATCTGTGCCTCATCCATGATAAAACTGATGGTAGCGTTGGCATTCCGGTAGTTTAAACTGTCCATATCTATAATATATAGGTAAAAATGGTTGCCGGGAATGGAATAATATTCATCCATGGAAAGCATCTTGCCATAGTATTCCGGATTCAGAAGCTGTTCCACCCAGATGTCATAACCTTCCTTTTTATATTTTTTGATACCGGAATAGAACATGTTCCTTGCGGAAAAGACATTGGGTGATATGACATAATTGGTATTTTCAAAATAAATATAGAAGTCCTGCAAGGGAAGCAGGGTATCCGGATATATATTGGTAGCCAGGTAATTTTTCAGGGACAGTCCTTCCGTTCTGAAGGAGGTGCTGGTGATGCTGGTGCTGGAATTGACCGACCAGAAGTCGGAATTCTGCAAAAGCTGGCGGGAAAACACATCCATTACCTGAAAATCCTTGTCCAAGAGCTGGATACTGTTGTTTAACAGGGCATAGTTCTGCTCCTGAAAACGATTCTTGATATTTTTTATGGTTGATGCGTATAAAAAGACACCAAGGATAATAATAATGAGCAGAAAAATGCTGTAAGAGTTTACCATTTTCAGCATTATGCGGTTATCTTCGCTTGTTAAATGTTGACCCTTTTTATTATTTTTTTTATTCAAAATCACAAGTGTTTTCTCCTCTATAGCAAATGGGTATCCAATTTGCATAATGTTTTACTAGTATTGTATCAGTATTTTACAAAAAAAACAACATGTAAGCGCTTACAAAAAATCCCGTAAAATCAAGGCTTTGAGAAAAGTGACAACAAATTTTGTCCGTCGCCTAAAAATATGTCTCTTGCGTTTATACATGCAGAAATGGTATTGTAATTCCAGACAAGGAAGTGCCTTGTTGCAACTTATAATTTTTTTAGGAGGAAAGTTATGAAGAAGAAAGTATTATCTTTATTCTTGGCTTCAGTCATGGTTGCTTCTTTAGCAGCATGTGGCTCAGGCACAGACACTCAGAGCGGCTCTTCAACTTCTGGCAGCCAGGCTGGCACAGAGCAGAGCAGCGCATCTTCTACTACAGATGATGGTGCAGCAGCTGAATATGAGCTCACTGAGATTTCAGTAGTTGTAAACGGTACTCTGACCGCTACAGTTGATAATGGTCAGGACGCATTCATCGAGCAGTGGGAAGCTGCAGTCAGCGAGAAGCTGGGTCATGACATTACGATGACTATTACACAGCTTGACCACTCAGGCTATACCGATGCTGTAGGACGTCTGTTCGTCAGCGGAGATACACCTGATGTTATGATCATGAGCGCTGATATGTTCAAGCAGTACGCTCCTACCGGAGTACTTTGGGATATGGCTGATGCATATGAAAATGCAGAATTCCAGTCTCATATGGTTCTGCCGGCAATCAACGAGAACTTAAAGGATTCCGAAGGCCATCTGTATGGCTTCGCACCTACTTATGGTAACGGCTGTGTTACTTATGTTAAGAAGGCATGGCTGGACAATGTAGGAATTGATATTTCTACAGTTAAGACTTATGATGATTACTACAACATGCTGCTTGCATTCCATAACGGCGATCCCGATGGTAACGGCGTAAATGGCGATACCTATGGTGTTGTTTCTGCAGGCTTCATGGGCTCAGAAGCTCCTTGGATTAACTACGTACCTGAGTTCTGGCAGGATGCTTATCCTTACTTCATCCAGGGCGATGACGGTGTATGGTATGACGGTTTCAATACCGATGCTACCAAGGCTGCTTTATTAAGATTACGTCAGGCATATGTGGATGGCGCTATCGATCCTGAGTCTCTGACCAATGGTACAAAGCAGGCTCGTGAGAAATGGTTCTCCAATGACCAGACCGGTTCTGCAGGTGTATTCACTTACTGGGCAGGTTCCTGGTATCAGACTCTGACTGACAACCTGGTTAAGAACGAAGTTGACTCTGAATTAGTTCAGCTTCCTCCTATTCAGGAAATCAAAGACTCCTGGGGCGGCTACCTGAACAGAGAAGCTCCTGTATGGGTTATCCTGGATGACGGTGATGGCGATGACTCCCGTGAGCAGGCTATCTTCGATGCATTCATCGATACCATGTTAGACGGTGGTACCGTTCAGACACTGTGGACCTATGG
>JBJFCM010000016.1:0-3946 GCA_051888955.1 Lachnospiraceae bacterium
ATTCTCATTACTTGACTTGTTGCCATAAAAAAAGTCGCCTCCTTTTCGCACTTTTACTTTAAGTACGACAAGCGGTGACTGTACACTCTCCCGTGTGTATCCTGCTTTCAAACACAATTCATTTGTTAAAGCTTCGTTTCTCACGGTTGTTTCTGCTTTTGCAGCAGACATAAACTTTGTACAGTGACTTGTCGTCAGTTTCCTAACTTGACATTCGCTCCACGGAAAACCTGCCATCGGTCACCCTTTGGCAGCAACCTCACGCTTCATCGCTATCATGCCACAGCAAAAGTTAGTATACATGGTATTTTAGCGGATTGCAATAGTTTTTTTAGAAAAATTGTATTTTTTTTCATACAATATTGCTTGTCTTGCCTCTTTCCCATTCCTGGTGTATATTATAATAAGTATATCAAAAAACAAGCCACTTACAATAGCGGCTTTGGGAAAAGGAAAAATTATGTGGATTGCAGATAATTGGAAAGATTATGAGGTACTGGATACCTCTTCAGGTGAGAAACTGGAACGCTGGGGCAAATATATTCTGGTCCGTCCGGACCCGCAGGTCATTTGGAACACCCCGCATGAACACAAGGACTGGAAGAATAAGAACGGCCATTATCACCGCAGTGCCAAAGGTGGCGGGGAATGGGAATTCATCAGCCTTCCCGATGAATGGTCCATTCATTACGGCAGCCTTACCTTCAATTTAAAGCCCTTCAGTTTCAAGCACACCGGGCTTTTTCCGGAACAGGCCGTGAACTGGGACTGGTTTTCGGAACTCATTAAAAATGCAGGCAGACCCATCAAGGTCTTAAATCTCTTCGCCTATACCGGCGGTGCTACACTCTCTGCCGCTGCAGCAGGTGCACAGGTAACCCACGTTGACGCTTCCAAAGGCATGGTAGCGTGGGCAAAAGAAAATGCCGCTTCCTCCGGATTGGGCGACGCTCCCATCCGCTGGCTTGTAGATGACTGTGTCAAATTTGTAGAGCGGGAAATCCGTCGTGGCAACAAATACGACGCTATTATTATGGATCCCCCTTCTTATGGCCGCGGCCCCAAAGGAGAAATCTGGAAAATAGAAGACAGTATCTGGCCGTTCATAGAACTGACCACCCAGATACTGTCCGAAGATGCTCTTTTCTTCTTAATAAATTCTTATACAACCGGACTCCAGCCCGCAGTGCTCTCCTACATGCTCTCCATGGCGGTAAAGAAACGCTTCGGCGGTATTGTAGAAGCGGAAGAAATCGGACTTCCCATCAGTGGGAACGGCCTTATTCTCCCCTGTGGCGCTTCCGGCAGATGGCACCGTTAAATCAAACGGTGCCAAATCACATCTGCATCTTGCAATCAGCTGACAGCCTCTTCAAACTGGGAGTTGTACAATGATGCATAAAAGCCTCCCTTGGCAAGAAGTTCTTCGTGGTTACCCTGCTCTACGATATCTCCGTCCTTCATTACCAAAATCACATCCGCATCCTTAATCGTGGACAATCTGTGGGCAATCACAAAGCTGGTTCTGCCCTTCATCAGATTGTTCATTGCCTTCTGAATTCGTGCTTCGGTACGGGTATCTACCGAACTGGTCGCCTCATCCAAAATCAAAATCGGATTATCCGCCAAAATGGCCCTTGCAATGGTAAGCAGCTGCTTCTGCCCCTGGGATACGTTGCTGGCGTCCTCATTCAGTTCCATCTGGTAGCCACCGGGCAGGGTCTGGATAAAGTGATGGGCATGGGCCGCCTTTGCTGCCGCAATGACCTCCTCATCTGTAGCATCCAGTCTGCCATACCGAATGTTCTCCATAATCGTTCCCTTGAACAGCCAGGTATCCTGCAGCACCATGCCAAAATTCTCTCTCAGTTCGCTGCGGTTGAAATCCCGGATATCGTGTCCGTCCACCCTGATAGCTCCTTTATTTACGTCATAGAAGCGCATCAGCAGTTTCACCATGGTAGTCTTTCCGGCACCGGTAGGTCCGACAATCGCTACCATCTGTCCGGGCTTTACGTCACAGGAGAAATCCTTGATGATGACTTTATCGGGATTGTAACCAAACTGTACATGGTCAAAGGACACTTCCCCATCCATGTGCTCCAAATGCACCGGCTTCTCCGCAAACATATCCTCTTCCTTTTCCTCCAGGAATTCAAAGACCCTCTCTGCGGCTGCTGCCGTTGACTGGAACATGTTGGACACCTGTGCCAGCTGGGTAATCGGCTGGGTGAAATTCTTCACGTATTGAATAAAAGCCTGTATCTCACCTACAGTAATAACGCCCCGAATCGCCAGTACACTACCGCTGACTGCCACTGCCACATACCCCAAGTTGCCGATAAAGGTCATAATCGGCTGCATCATGCCGGAAAAGAACTGGGATTTCCAGGCTGAGCTGTACAGCACGTCATTTGTTTTCTTGAATTCCTCTAAAGAAGCCTCTTCCCTGTTAAATGCCTTGACAATATTATGGCCGCTGAAGGTTTCCTCTATCTGACCGTTAATCTTTCCCAGATAAGTCTGCTGGGTTACGAAGTATTTCTGGGAAAATTTCACCACAAGGCTAATCAGTGCAGCAGATAACGGCAGGATGACCAGCGCAATCAGCGTCATCAGCGGACTGATGGAAAGCATCATAATCAACACACCGATAATCGTCGTCACCGAGGTAATCAGGGTGGTGATGCTCTGGCTCAAGCTCTGCCCTAAGGTATCTACATCATTGGTGATGCGGGAAAGCACTTCGCCCACCGTCTTAGACTCAAAATATGCCATGGGCATCCTGTTGATTTTCTCGGAAATTTCCCGTCTGAAACGGTAACAGAGCTTTTGGGATACGCCTGTCATGATGTAACCCTGAATAAAGGTAAGCAACGCACTTAAAAGGTACAATCCCAACACGAGCAAAAGTATCCGGCCTATTTTATCAAAATTAATGCTGCCTGTTCCGGCAATTTTTTCCATCAACCCGTTGAACAGTTCGGTAGTTGCCTTGCTGAGCACCTTGGGTCCCAGGATGTTAAAGGTCGTTCCGCCAATGGCAAAGAGGATCACAAAGCATAGCGCTATTTTGTATTTTCCCATATAGCCCATGAGCTTTTTAAAGGTCCCCTTAAAGTCTCTGGCCTTTTCTCCCGGCATCATACCGTGAGGTCCGCCTCCCATGGGGCCCCTCTTAGGAGGTCTGTTCATTGTTTTTTCCTGTTCACTCATGCTTCCTGCCTCCCTTCAATTCCGCTTCTGACAACTGGGACCTGGCTATTTCCTGGTATGCTTCGCAGCTATCCATCAGTTCCTCATGAGTGCCCTTCCCAACAATAGTGCCATTGTCCAATACCAGTATCTGGTCAGCATGCAAGATTGTGCTGATACGCTGTGCCACAATAATCACTGTGGCCTCTTTTACCTTTTCATTCAGTGCCTTTCTAAGCACCACATCCGTTTTATAATCCAATGCGGAAAAGCTGTCATCAAATAAGAATACTTTGGGATTCTTGGCAATGGCTCTTGCAATGGAAAGCCTCTGCTTCTGTCCGCCGGAAACATTGGTACCTCCTTGGGAAATCGGACTTTCGTACCCGTCCGGCTTACTGTCGATAAACTCTACCGCCTGGGCAATCTCTGCAGCTTCCTGCATCTTATCATCTGCAATCTCATCGCCCCCAAACTTAATATTGGAAGCAATGGTTCCTGAGAAAAGTACGCCCTTCTGGGGCACAAACCCCAGCCCGCTCCGCAGCTTTTTCTGAGAAATATCCCGGATATCCACGCCGTCTAAGGTAATACGTCCACCCGTCACATCATAAAAACGGGGTATCAGATGCAGCAGTGTAGATTTTCCGCAGCCGATACTGCCGATGATAGCCGTCGTCTGACCGGGCTTCGCCGTAAAGCTTATGTGGTGAAGCGCATCCTCCTCCGCTCCCGGATATCGGAAACACAC
>JBJFCM010000017.1:0-3927 GCA_051888955.1 Lachnospiraceae bacterium
TTTCAGATATTTTTTTGTTTTGTTCCACCCGAACATTGCTGTTTTTGGCGGTGGACTTTTATAATATCCCAAGTTGAATAGTTTGTCAATATGTCTCAACAATTTTAAACAATTTTTTTGTACCTGCTCCATTGTCATAGAAAAACAAAAAGTACACTCACTTGGGCGAAAAATTGGGAAGTGCTTTTCGGCACTTCCCATTCTTGACTTTAGCTGCTAAAACGGAGAAAGAGGGATTTGAACCCTCGCGCCGGTTGCCCGACCTACACCCTTAGCAGGGGCGCCTCTTCGGCCTCTTGAGTATTTCTCCATAATCCGAATTTGCCTCTGTCAAGTTTAATTTGCGCTATGTGTTTCAACAACGCAAGTGTTATTATACATATGAAATCCGTCTTTGTCAATGCTTTATTTTTAAGATTTCTCTTATTGGTTTTCTTCGTTTCTTTCTGCAAGCTGTCTGGCTATTTCTTCTTCAATGCGCCTCTTTACTTCCTCTGCTATTTCATGAGTCTTCATATCCTTATATTCCTCATAATAAAGCGGCGGCAGATAAGTCAATGTCACTCTTACCTTTTTAATTGATTTTTCATCGAAAGGTTTAAAGGAGTCGACCAATGCGCAGGGAACAATCGGGCACTTCGCTTTTGTAGCACTCTTAAAGCTTCCTCCCTTAAATTCCAGAAGCTTATTTCCGAGCTTGCTTCTGGTACCCTCTGGGAATATCAAAAAGTTCCTGCCCTTTTTCACTTCCTCTGCTACCTGATTAATCACCTGCAGGGATTGCCTGATGTCTTCTCTGTCAATTGCTATGACACCCAGTGCGTCTCCCACCTGTTTTAGCAAAATAACATTTCTGGCTTCCTTCTTGGTTACATATGCAAACGGTCTGGGACAGGATTCCAAAAATACCAGCCCATCAAAAAGGCCCTGATGATTGGGATAGAAAATAAAACCATCCTTTTCAGGAAGATTTTCCAATCCGTGAGTTTCAATTACTACCCTCCCGGCACGGTTTGCTTTCTTCGTTACTTTTTTAATATAGGCAAAAGCTTCTTCATAATTATCGCTACCGTTCTTACCATATTTCCAAATTCGATACAAATAATATGGTGCAATATAAAATAAACGAAGCACCATTAAAATAATTCTTCTCATCGGTGTAGCTCCTTACTATACTTCCACAGCATACTGCTTTACAGCTGTTTCGTATAAATTATTTCCTTCCGCATCTGCTACTACTATAACCGGAAAATCAACTACCTCCAGTTTACGGATTGCCTCTGTTCCTAAGTCATCGTATGCCACTACTTCCGATGATATAATTGCTTTTGAAAGAAGCGCGCCTGCACCGCCAACTGCTGCAAAATACACTGCTTTATTTCTGACAATGGCATCCAGCACCTCTTGGGAGCGCTTCCCTTTTCCTATCATGCCTTTGAGTCCTAAGTCTAACAGCCTGGGAGCATATTTATCCATTCTGCTTGCCGTGGTGGGACCTGCCGATCCGATGGGCCTTCCTTCCCTGGCCGGGGACGGTCCCATGTAATAAATAATGTTATCTTCCATAGCAATAGGAAGATTTTCTCCCGCATCAAGTGCCTCCTGCATTCTTTTGTGGGCGGCATCGCGCGCAGTATATATGGTACCGGTTAGGTAAACATAATCTCCGGCCTTCAGATCCTTGGATATTTCCTCTGTCAGAGGAGTATGTATATGTCTATCCATGTTCTTTTCTCCTTAATTAATTTACAAAGTCCGTACTGCATGGCGATTGACATGACAGCAGATATTGACCGCCACAGGAAGACCGGCTATGTGAGTGGGATAGGTATTGATATTTACAGCTAACGCAGTCGTTGTGCCGCCCAAACCTCCCGGTCCAATTCCCAAACCGTTTATTTTACGGAGCAATTCTTCTTCCATATCTTTCACATATGGAATGGGAGAACGCTGATCCAAGGGTCTTGTCAGCGCCTTTTTGGCCAGCAAAGCACATTTTTCAAAGGTACCTCCGATTCCAACGCCCACTACCATAGGCGGGCAGGCATTCGGCCCCGCATCCTTTACTGCCGTAAGTATGGCGTTCTTAACACCTTCTATACCATCCGCCGGCTTCAGCATAAATACCCTGCTCATATTCTCACTGCCAAAACCCTTCGGAGCAACTGTAATGGTAACCTTATCCCCTGCAACCATTTCATAATGAATGACCGCCGGTGTATTATCTTTCGTATTCTCTCTAATCAATGGATCTTTTACTACCGATTTTCTCAAGAAGCCTTCCGTATAACCCTGTCTGACTCCTTCGTTGATAGCATCCTCCAACATTCCGCCTTCAAAGTGAACATCCTGACCTATCTCAAGAAAGATGACCGCCATGCCCGTATCCTGGCATATGGGAATCATATCCTCTCCGGCAATTTGCAGGTTTTCCTGCAGTTGAGAAAGAATCTGACATCCTAAAGGTGATTTTTCAGTCGTAACTGCATGTTTCATTGCATTATCCATATCTTGAGAAAGAAAATGATTGGCTTCTATGCACATCTCTTTAATATTGCGCGTAATATCCTTGACATCTATTGTTCTCATCACAATATCCTTTTCCCTTGTTACTGATATCTTTTACTCCGCAATCTGTTTTCTGATTGCTTCCAGTTCCTCCTGGGTTGCAGTACCCGGCTTCCATAAGATATGCTGACCGTCATCTTGATATCTGGGAATCAGATGCAGGTGGAAATGCATCACAGTCTGACCGGCGGCCTCACCATTATTCTGTACCAGGTTAAAACCATCCGCCTGCAGTTTTTCAGCCATGCATCCTGCCATTTTCTTTGCCAGCTTCATTGTCTCTGCCGCAACATCTTCCGGCAGTTCATAAAGATTCGCATAATGGTCCTTGGGAAGGATCAAAGCATGTCCTCGGGTAGCAGGCCCTAAATCCAATATGACACGAAAGCGCTCATCTTCATACAATGTCTTGGACGGTATCTCTCCATTCGCGATTTTACAAAAAATACAATCTTCTTTTTTCATTGCAGTCTCTCCTATTTTTCTTCAAAAATAAAAATCTGGTCTAAGGTTCTGAGTAATTTGAAATCACCCTTCATCTTCATATCGCCGGCCATGAAAGCCCTTTGGAATGTCATACGCCCATACATGATATCATTTATGATTTCCTTTTCCATATGGACCTCAACATCTACCTGTGCTTCCTCTCCGTAACCGCAGACTAAATCCGCCGCATCGACACGCAGTATCAAGGGTTCCTTCCGATTGCTTATATAGAGCTTATAGCCTGCCTTAAGTCCCGGTTGTGGCTTAAATGCTTTCTGAAAACGCCCTACATATTCTTCATCATCTTCCTCAGAGCTGCCCATCATATCCTTAAACATACTTGTCAGCTCTTGAATATCCACCTTCCGCCTCTGTACATAATCATCGTCTGAAGCATACTGTGAAAGCTGCTCCGATTCCTGAGGTGTCAGATCAATATTTGTTGTACTGGAAACCACCTGTTTAACAGCCTGATTACTTGCAGGAAAGCTGGCCATCTTTTGATTGATAGTCCGGTACATATTTTCTGCTTTCTTCTCAATAATTGTAATATAGTCCTGATTCAATTCCAACTGGGTCGTATCTGCTATGTATCCGCAAATTCCGCTGCAGGGACGTCCACCCAGTATTTCCCAGGCAGTCGCCAGATTCAGCTTGCCCTCCCGCTCTCCATAGGTAGTTGCCATAACAACAGGACACATATATATTTTTTCAATTTTCTCTTTATCTCCATAGAGCCAGCATGCATCCAAAAACTGCTGCATGTATCCGCCAATCCCATACCACTCCACTGTTGTCGCCAAAATAATGCCATCCGCTGTCTTTAACGTCTGGGGTAGCGTGGTAATACTGTTTTTCAATTCAAAGAGATTA
>JBJFCM010000018.1:0-3900 GCA_051888955.1 Lachnospiraceae bacterium
CATATCAGGCTCAGCCACAGGGATATGCAGGCCCGTATCAGGCCTATGCACCCATACCGCCTGCCCAGCCTTCCGGAAAAAACAAGAATAAAACGACAATCGTTCTCTGTTTGATTCTCGGTATTGTACTGGTATTGGTAGTAGCACTGATTCTGGTAAGCATAGGCATGCTTCAGAAAACCAGCAATCGGGGAACCGGGTCAGGAAGTGTTGCTACTGATGAGAACAGAGAACGAAAAGAGGACATGATAGAAGACTTTGAGGAAGAATATGAAGAGGATTCGGCTGTCTCAGAAGAGGGAGGAAGCGAAAACTTTTCGACCTCGTATTCCCATTACAGTTATGATGTGACGGAGGATAATTGGGAGGAAGAAGGGCAGGATGAGTCATATCCATATTATTCCGGACCGTACAATGCCCTTAGGGATGATTTATCCTACGAGATTTCTTTTACGCAGGAGGATTACTATTCGGAACAGACAGACAATGTCTATATTTATGTGGAGTATCCACAGATAAGCTCCGGTGAGGTAGAAGGCAGGGAATATATCAATGCGGCACTCAGTTATGAATATGAGTATTATCTTTCCCTTTTTAAGGAGAAGTTCAAACCTCTTATGAAGAGCGAAGAGGATATCTTTGGCTGTATAGTGGACTCCTATGTTACATATATGGATGACAAGGTTTTGAGTGTTGTATTTAAGGAAAATGTATTTTTATGTCTACAGGATGATCCGCTCTTTGTATTAAATTTTTATTGTGTGAACTTTGATCTGGAGACAGGCACCCTTTTAGAAAACACGGATATTCTGCATATGGATGAAGCCTTTGCCATCGATTTCAGAGAGCGTGAGCGCGAAGAGAATGGGGACGGGGCACTGACCTATTATACCGACCAGGAGATTTTGGAGATGTTAAAGGATCCCGGCTATCTGGTTATGTTCTATACCCCGATGGGACTGGAGGTCGGTCTGAATCTGGATGATGTCGTGGTATACGTTACCTATGAGGATTACGAGGAATATTTGAACAGCTTTTAAAAAATGAATCCTTTATCGGAATTGTGTTTTTGATGAAAAATAATAGAGTTGTTTCATTGAGATTATCCGCCTATAGATACTTTTGTTATATTGGTCTTTGGAAACTTTATTCAAATCGAGAAACTTTCGGGAACCTTTTCCTGAAAAGGGATTAAAAAATGATTGGAATATATACTTCGGCAAACATCAAGTTATCGGGAACATACTTCCGAAAAGGGAAAAAATAAAAGAGAAAATGTACCATATCCGCTTGTGTAAAATCAAAGGATGTGGTACATTTTTATTGTCAGCACTTATCTATGGCAATTCCGGCATTTCGCCAAATTTTCCGTGAAAGTGTACAAAAAGAAAAGAGGGAGAGAGGGAGGGATGCCTATGAGGGTGGATTATTTGACTTTTAATATGATATAGTTGCAAAGTAAAAAAGAGATTGACAAAACAGAACAAATGTTTTATTCTAATATCAGAACATTTGTTCCTTATAAAAGGAGATATTATCATGGAAAGAGATGAAAAGTTAAAGGCATTGGATGCTGCCCTTGTGCAGATTGAGAAACAGTATGGTAAGGGAGCCGTGATGAAGCTCGGCGACCCTGCCGCACAGATGAATGTAGAGACCATCCCCACAGGCTCTCTGAGCCTGGATGTGGCACTGGGACTGGGTGGTATACCCAAGGGCAGGATTGTTGAGATATATGGACCGGAGTCCAGTGGTAAGACCACCGTTACCCTGCACATGATTGCAGAGGTGCAGAAGAGAGGCGGTATAGCAGGCTTTATAGATGCGGAGCATGCACTTGATCCCGTCTATGCGAAGAATATCGGTGTAGATATCGACAATCTTTACATATCACAGCCGGATAGCGGAGAGCAGGCGTTGGAGATTACGGAGACTATGGTGCGTTCCGGTGCCATTGACATTATTGTAGTGGACTCAGTAGCGGCGCTGGTTCCCAAGGCCGAAATCGAAGGCGATATGGGAGACAGCCATGTTGGTCTGCAGGCGAGACTGATGTCCCAGGCACTCAGAAAGCTGACAGCCGTTATCAGTAAGTCCAATTGTACAGTCATCTTCATCAACCAGCTTCGTGAGAAGGTGGGGATTATGTTCGGTAACCCGGAGACGACCACCGGTGGACGTGCCTTGAAGTTCTATTCTTCCGTCCGTCTGGATGTACGCCGTATTGAATCCTTAAAGCAGGGCGGTGAGGTGATTGGTAACAGGACCAGGGTCAAAGTGGTGAAGAATAAGATTGCGCCGCCGTTTAAGGAGGCCGAATTCGATATCATGTTCGGCGAAGGTATTTCCATAGCGGGTGATATTCTGGATTTGGCAGCGGAGGTTGGTATCATTAATAAGTCCGGCGCATGGTATGCCTATGAAGGCAACAAGATTGGACAGGGCAGGGAGAATGCCAAGCAGTATTTAAAGGATAATCCGGCAGTCTGCGCAGAGGTAGAGACTAAAGTAAGAGCACACTTCGGATTGCAGAAGGATACGCTGGGTGCAGAAGCGGAAGCAGCTCCCGCCAAGAGCACGGAGAAGAAGTCATGATAGTGACGGAGCTTGTGGAATCATCCTCTTCCAGAGTAAAAGTATATATTGACCAGGAGTTCGCCTTTGTCTTGTACAAAGGCGAATTGCGCAAATATGGTCTGAAAGAAGGACAGGTCATCAGGCCGGAAGCATACGAAGAGCTGCTTCATGAGGTGCTTCCTAAGAGGGCGAAGCTCAGGTGCATGAACCTGTTAAAGTCCAGGGATTACACGAGAGAACAGCTTCGCACGAAGCTGGCACAGGGATTTTATCCTGATGAGGTGATAGAGGAAGCGCTTGCCTATGTGGCTTCCTTTCACTACATTGACGATTTGCGCTATGCAGAGGATTTCATCAACTGCAGCCATACACACAAGAGCAGGCGGCGCATTGAGAATGACCTGCTGAAAAAGGGTATTCCGGCAGATACCATTGCAAAAGCCTGGAACCGATGGGAAGATGCCGGTAATGAGCAGGACGAAGAGGAGCAGATTGCCAGGCTTCTGGAAAAAAAGCATTTTGATGCGGAACACGCTGATGGAAAAGAATTGCAGAGAATGTACGCCTTTTTAGCCAGGCGGGGCTTTAGCGGGGAGAAGATTCGCAGGGCACTTCTAAAATAAAATACAGCATTTTGTAAACTAGTTGTAAAGTAGTTGCGACTAATACTTGACATAAGTATCATTTTATTTTAAAATTTAAGTGTTGTAAAATTGCTTTTAGAATGTGCGCCGTGTTTTTTGTAACAGAGAACGGCATATAACTACATTCTATAATAGATTTGGCATAACATGACAACTGTTATGCTTTGGTCGCAAGACCATGCACGAAAACTTAATAAGGAGGTGCTCCTGTACATGACATGGTTGTATGTTTTGGGAGCGGTAGTGGTCACGCTTGTCATCTCAATACCGGTGACTGCAGTTGTAGCGACGAACAGACGGAAGAAATACGTCGAATCCAAGCTGGGAGATGCAGAGACTAAGGCAAGAGAGATTATCGACGAAGCTCTGAAGACTGCGGAAGCCAAGAAACGTGAATCGTTACTTGAGGTCAAGGAAGAGTCCATTCGTACCAAGAATGAACTTGACAAAGAAATCAAGGAGCGTAGAGCAGAGGCTCAGCGTTACGAGAGAAGGGTTCAGCAGAAGGAAGAGAACATCGATAAGAAGGCAGAAGCTATCGAACGCAAAGAAGCAAGTTTGGCGCAGCGCGAAGAATCCTTGAACAAGATGAAGGAAGAAGTGTCCAAGCTGAATGAGCAGCGGGTACAGGAACTGGAGAGAATTTCCGGATTAACCTCTGAACAAGCAAAAGAGTATT
>JBJFCM010000019.1:0-13220 GCA_051888955.1 Lachnospiraceae bacterium
AGTATGATGAAGAGACCTGTTTTAAACTGGCAGTCAAACTTATAGATATTATTAAGAAAAGAGGTAAAATAACAACGCAGGTGTTTGGCGTGGAAGCCCTGCCCAAGGACGGAGGCTATGTTATGTACTCCAACCATCAGGGGCGGTATGATGCGCTGGGAATTATGGGAGCACATCCCTCTCCCTGTTCTGTGGTAATGGATTATGAACGTGCCAGGATGCCTATCAGTAATCAGTTTATCATGCTGGTAAAAGGGAAACGCTTAAAGAAGACGGATCCCAGACAGCAGGTGCGGATTATGCAGGAAATCTCACAGGAACTGAAAGAAGGCAGAAGGTATCTGCTTTTTCCGGAAGGCGGTTATACTGACAACCACAATACGCTGCAGGAATTCCATGCGGGGAGCTTTAAGTGTGCCCAGCGGGCAAAGTGCCCGATTGTACCCGTAGCAATATGGGATTCCTACAAGCCCTTTGAGGGAAAAAGCCTGAAAAGAGTCGTGACACAGGTGCATTTTCTGGATGCGATTCCCTATGAAGCCTATGCCGGGAAGACCACTGCGGAAATCAGGGATATTGTCAAAGGGAAAATCGAAGAGAGGATGAAGGAAATTGCAAAAAAAGAAGGATATAGCGGCCAGTCTGATCACCCGGTGGGGGCTACAGGTTGAGCAGGCGAAGGAGAAAGACAGCGTGCTTTCCGAATATCCAAGGCCGGGCATGGTCAGGAAAAACTGGCAATGTCTGAACGGGCTCTGGAAATATGCTTTTTCACAGAAGAAGGAAAGGCCATCCGTTTTTGAGGGAGATATTTTAGTGCCCTTTTCTCCCGAGACCCGTTTGTCGGGAGTAAAAAGACAGCTTTTGCCGGGGGATTTTCTCTGGTACGAGCGAAGGGTATTGTTTTCAGAAGAGATAGAGAAATGTTTTGCAGAAGGAGGCCGTATCCTTCTGCATTTTGGTGCGGTAGACCAGAGCTGTGTCATTTATGTGAATGGCCAAAAGGCCGGGGAACACGTCGGCGGGTATCTGCCCTTCACACTGGATATCACGGACATATTGAGTGGAGAGCAAATGCAGGAACAACAGGCGGCACCGCAACAGCAGGCGGTACCGCAGAAACAGGCAGCATCGGCAAATTTCGCCTGTACTATTACCCTGCGGGTGGAGGATGCTTCCGACACCTCCTATCACAGTGTGGGCAAGCAGACCCTGTCTCCCGGAGGGATGTATTATCCGGCAACCAGCGGCATCTGGCAGACTGTGTGGCTGGAGGCCGTACCTAATCTGTATTTGGACAGCGTAAGCTGGGAGCCCTTATATGATGAGGGAAAAGTGAATCTGGAGACCCGGATAAAATGTAGCGGGAAGGAAACTGTTGACAGCGCCCTCACACTCAGGCTCATTTTCCTGAACGGAGAATATGAAGACAGAGTGCTGTCTGCCGGGGAAGGCTGTGTGGTTGCACTGCCGGATTTTATCAGCTGGAGTCCGGAAAAGCCCTTTCTCTACAGAGTGTGCCTGGAGCTGTATACCAAAGAAGGAAGGCTTGCGGACAGCGTGGAGAGCTATTTTGCCATGCGCAAATGCAGCATCGGAACGGATGAGCAGGGGATACGCAGGATATTTTTAAACAATCGCCCTTACATGCAGGTGGGTGTGCTGGACCAGGGCTACTGGCCGGAAAGCCTGTATACGCCGCCTTCGGATGAGGCTATGATTGCTGATATCGAGACCATGAAAAATCTGGGCTTCAATATGCTGCGCAAGCATGTGAAGGTGGAGCCGGAGCGCTGGTATTACCATTGTGACAGGCTGGGGATGTTAGTCTGGCAGGATATGGTCAATGGCGGCAGGAAAAACAAGAGCTTTTATGTGACCTATCTGGCTACCTTTTTTAGCCTGTGCGGGATAAAAGCCACCGACAGACACCGGATACTCCTTTCCAGGCAGGATAAAGCGGGCAGAGAGGAATATGAGCGGGAATTGACGGAAATGGTACAGGTGTTGAAAAATCATCCTTCCATCGTGTGCGTGGTGCCTTTCAATGAGGGCTGGGGACAGTTTGAAACCAACAGGATGACAGCGCTCGTCCGCAGGCTGGATAAGAGCATTATCGTGGACCAGGCCAGCGGCTGGTTTGATATGGGCGGAGGAGATTTGAAAAGCCTGCACTGGTATTTCTTCCGGTTCAAGTATAAAAGGGAAGCGGTACGCGCCCTTGCCCTGACGGAATTCGGCGGCTATGCCAGAAAGATTTTGGGGCATTGCTGCCATGAGAAGGAATATGGCTACAAGACTTTTCAGACGAAGGAAGCGCTGGAAGAAGGCTATGAACGGCTGATGCGTGAGGTAGTGGTTCCGGCAGCAAAGGAGGGTATCAGTGCCACTGTTTATACCCAGCTTTCGGATGTGGAAGAGGAAATCAACGGGTTAATTACCTATGACCGTGAGGTCCTAAAAATCGATGCAGATATCCTGACACGGTGGAACAAGGAATTGCGCAGAGCGATTGACAAAAACTGGAATTAATGCTACAGTTAGATAAAAATAGTAATCATTACTGCCAGAAGTAATAATGCTACTTATTATAGGAAAATGGGCTAAGGAGGACTTATCATGAAGGAATTAAAGGGTACAAAGACAGAAGCAAATTTACGTACAGCTTTTGCCGGGGAATCAGAGGCAAGAAATAAATATACCTATTTTGCAAGCAAGGCTAAAAAAGACGGTTATGTGCAGATTGCTTCCATTTTCGAGGAAACAGCGAACAATGAGAAGGAGCACGCAAAGATGTGGTTCAAGCTGTTAAATGGCGGTGCTATCGGCGATACCACAGAGAACCTGAAGGCTGCTGCTGAAGGCGAGAATTATGAGTGGACCGAGATGTATGCTACCTTTGCAAAGGAAGCAAGGGAAGAGGGCTTTGAGGATATTGCAAAGCAGTTTGAAGGTGTTGCTGCCATTGAAAAGGAGCATGAAGAGAGATATAAGAAGCTCCTTGCCAATATTGAAGGTGACCTGGTATTTTCCAAGGATGGCGATGTGGTTTGGCAGTGTGCCAACTGCGGACATATCTGCATAGGCAAGAAGGCACCGGAGGTATGCCCCGTATGTGCACATCCTCAGAGCTATTTCCAGGTAAAAGCAGAGAATTATTAATCGCAAAAGCAGAAAATTACTCATCGTAACATTCTTGACAAGAGAAGCGCAAACAGTTATACTTTGCCTTAAGAAAGTCAGATAGGCAGGCCTATGATTGAGAGTAGTAGGTTTGGAAATGATAGTATGTGATGCAAGGCATTAAAATAAGAAAACTCTTATCCCGTGCGGATAAGAGTTTTTTTGCGAATATAAAGGATGAAGGAGAAAGATATGAGCAAGATTATTTTAACAGGAGACCGTCCTACCGGCAGGCTGCATGTGGGACACTATGTAGGATCTTTGAAGGGCAGAGTGGAATTACAGAATTCCGGAGAATATGACAAGATATTTATCATGATTGCGGATGCGCAGGCACTCACCGACAATGCGGATAACCCGGAAAAGGTCAGACAGAATATCATTGAAGTAGCGCTTGATTATATGTCCTGTGGTCTTGACCCTGCAAAATCCACACTGTTTATTCAGTCGCAGATACAGGAGCTGGCGGAGCTTTCTTTTTACTATATGAATCTGGTGACAGTTTCCAGATTACAGCGTAATCCTACGGTAAAATCCGAGATACAGATGAGAAATTTCGAGACCAGCATACCGGTGGGCTTCTTTACCTATCCCATCAGCCAGGCATCCGATATTACGGCTTTTAAGGCAACGACCGTTCCGGTAGGAGAGGACCAGCTGCCTATGATTGAGCAGTGTCGTGAAATCGTCAGAAAATTCAACGCTGTCTATGGGGAGACTCTGGTGGAGCCGGAAGCGCTGATACCGAAGAATGAAGTCTGCTGCAGACTGCCGGGTACGGACGGCAAGGCCAAGATGAGCAAATCTCTCGGTAACTGTATCTATCTGTCGGATTCCGCAGATGAGGTGCGTACCAAGATTATGAGCATGTTTACTGACCCGAACCATTTAAAGATTACCGATCCCGGTTCTCTGGAGGGCAACACGGTATTTACCTATCTGGATGCTTTCTGCAAGGAGGAGCATTTTGGCAGGTATCTGCCTGAATATGCGAACCTGGATGAATTGAAGGGCCATTATCAGAGAGGCGGTCTGGGAGATGTGAAGGTGAAGAAATTCCTGAACGCTATCATGCAGGAGGAGCTGGAGCCCATCCGTCAGCGCAGAAAGGAACTGGAAAAACAGATTCCGGATATCTATGATATCTTGAAGAAGGGCTGCGAGGTGGCAAGAGAAACTGCTGCACAGACCATGTCAGAGGTCAAAGCCGCCATGCGTATCAACTATTTTGAGGATGCAGCGTTGATTGCAGAACAGGCTAAGAAATATGCCGGACAGGAATAGGGAATAACTGCAAAAGAGAAGTGTTGGAGGGAGCAATGTTAGGGATTCTGGCTATTGTTTTGGTGATTTTGGGTTTCATAGGCCTTTGCGTCTATGGCATCGTGATGCCGAAGCTTATGGTAAAGAAGGGCAGGAAGGTGGACGCAAGGGTACTTTCCTGTGAAGAACGGGATGTCCGGGGAGAAGAAGGCGGAACGGGTGAAAAGTATTATAAGGTAACGGTGGACTTTTACGGATTGAACGGGGAGACCATCGTCAAAACCATACAGAGCGAGAAGCCTTACGAAGCAGGAGAGGTTATCCGTTCCCGCTATTTAGACAAGAGAGGATTTTTTTATCCGGATGCGGACAAGGATGTAAAGTCCGGGAAAAACGGCGGACTCTGGGCTGTTATCGTGTTCTGCGTGTTACTGCTGGTTTTCATTGCCTTTGTGCTGTTTATCCGGGATGAAGACGGAGAATTACCACAGTGGTTTAGTATGGGATTTGGCTATTTTATAAGTATTCTGTTCATAGGCATTGGGCTAAAGGGAGTTTGGAACAGGATAGTCCTGAAAAAGAGAGCGCATCTCATGCAGACCCTGACCGGCCAACAGGTGGATTACAGGGAGGACAGAGACAGCGATTCTACCTGTTATTTCCCCATCTATGAATATGAATGGATGGGAGAAACCAAGAGACTGTACAGTCATGTAGGTGGTACCGCCAAGAAGTATCGGGACATTGGTCGGAAGGTACATATTTTGAGAGACCCTGAAAACGGGCGGGTGTACTGCAAGGAGGATGAAAAATCATCCGGAGTCATATATACCGCATTTGGTCTTATCGGTATGGTCGTGCTGGCAGTGATGATAATGTGCAGCCTGGGCTTTTTGGACAGCGACTTAGGTGAAACGGGTGCATCCGGGCATGAGGCGCGGGAAGAAACTGCCGGCGGAGACGCTACGGATGAAAAGAACAAGGTACTTGAGATGTATTATATGTATGCGGATGAGTCGGCGCAGAAATGCAGTTATTGTGTGCAGCTTTACAGTGACAGAAGCGGTGAAATGATTTTATTTCCCATGACGACCGTAAGCGGAAAGGGGATTGACCAGTTTATTTCGTTCGAACTTACTTTGGCGGAGCTTCGTCAGGTAGGCGAGTGGATTAAGTCGGTGGATTTGTCGGCGTTAGAGTACAATAATACTACGGAAGATAAGGCTGCGGTGATTGTTACCTTCTATATCTATACAGACGATAAGACCTATGGTGGAGCCGGTTTATACGGAGATGATGTCTACACGGAGGGTGTGGATCTATTAAAGGAAGTAATCCCCGAAGATGTGTGGGAAGAAATGGAAAAGCGGGAAGAGAAGTACTACCAATAAATATTATAAAATTAATTATTTACAATGACTTTGCTTTGTGATATGATAGCAACGTATGGTTTTAGCCGATACCCGGGTTTTGGACACTCCGACCAAACCTTAGTATCAGGCGATAAAAAATAAAGGAGGATATTACCATGATTTCCAAAGAAAAGAAAACAGCTATTATTAATGAGTATGCAACAAAGCCCGGCGACACAGGCTCACCTGAGGTTCAGATCGCAGTACTGACTGAGAGAATCAGAGAACTGACCGAGCATATGAAGCAGAATCCCAAGGATTATCATTCCAACAGAGGTCTGCTGAAGATGGTTGGACAGAGACGTGGTCTTCTGAACTACTTAAAGGAAAAGGATATCGAAAGATATCGTGCAATCATTAATAAGTTAGGAATCAGAAAGTAATTCTAAGAAGCATGAAGGCGGAGTGTGTCCGATTAGTTCGGCCTCTCCGCTTTTGAATTGAAAAGGATGCTTCTGTTTGTAACCCGTTCACTCTTCAGGTATATGGCATCCCGAGACCGCTGAAAAGAATATTTGCAAAGTCTGCTGCAGGTAGTGGCAGGAGTAAATGTTTTTTTCAGTAGTTTCGGTAGCTTGCCTGAAGCACCGGTCCGCATATGCGGACGAGTTTAAAGGAGATAAGTATGTACAAAACTTTTTCAATGGATCTGGCCGGCCGTACTTTAAGTGTCGATATCGGCAGAGTCGGCAAACAGGCGAATGGTTGCGCATTTATGCACTATGGTGATACCACCGTGTTGTCCTGTGCTACCGCATCTGACAAGCCCAGGGATGGCATCGATTTCTTCCCCTTAAGTGTGGAATATGAAGAAAAGCTGTATGCTGTAGGTAAGATTCCCGGAGGCTTCAACAAGAGAGAGGGTAAGGCAAGTGAAAATGCTATCCTTACCAGCCGTGTCATCGACAGACCTATGCGTCCGTTGTTCCCGAAGGATTACCGCAATGATGTTACCCTGAACAACATGGTTATGAGCGTTGACCCCGAGTGCCGCCCTGAACTGGTAGCTATGTTGGGTGCAGCAATTGCAACCTGCATTTCAGATATTCCTTTCGATGGTCCCTGTGCAATGACACAGATGGGTATGATTGACGGAGAACTGGTTGTGAACCCTTCTCAGGAGCAGTGGAAGGTCGGAGATCTGAACCTGACAGTAGCTTCCACCAGAGAAAAGGTCATCATGATCGAAGCAGGTGCCAATGAGATTCCGGAAGCAAAGATGATCGAGGCTATTTACAAGGCACATGAGATCAATCAGACTATTATAGCTTTTATTGATAATATCGTAGCTGAGGTTGGTAAGCCGAAGCATGAATATACCAGTTGTGCGATTCCTGCCGAGATGTTCGAGGCAATGAAGGAAATCGTTACTCCCGCTGAGATGGAAGTCGCTGTATTTACAGATGACAAGCAGACCAGAGAGGGCAATATCAAAGAGATTACCGAAAAGCTGCAGGAAGCTTTTGCTGATAAGGAAGAGTGGCTGGCAGTGCTGGACGAGGCTGTTTATCAGTACGAGAAGAAGACTGTCCGCAAGATGATCTTAAAGGATCACAAGCGTCCTGATGGCCGTGAGATTACCCAGATTCGTCCTCTGGCCGCAGAGGTGGATATCATTCCCCGTGTACACGGTTCTGCTATGTTTACCAGAGGTCAGACCCAGATTTGTAACGTATGTACCCTGGCACCTCTTTCCGAGGCACAGAAGGTAGACGGTCTGGATGAGAATGAGACCTCCAAGAGATATATGCATCAGTACAATTTCCCGTCCTATTCCGTAGGTGAGACCAAGGTTTCCAGAGGACCGGGACGTAGAGAAATCGGACATGGCGCACTGGCTGAGAGAGCATTGATTCCGGTACTTCCTTCTGAGGAAGAGTTCCCTTATGCAATCCGTACGGTATCCGAGACCTTCGAATCCAACGGCTCTACTTCCATGGCATCCACCTGTGCTTCCTGTATGTCCCTGATGGCAGCAGGTGTTCCTATCAAGAAGATGGTAGCAGGTATTTCCTGTGGTCTGGTAACCGGTGATACGGATGATGACTTTGTTCTTCTGACAGATATCCAGGGTCTGGAAGACTTCTTCGGCGATATGGACTTTAAGGTAACAGGTACTACCGAAGGTATTACCGCTATTCAGATGGATATTAAGATTCACGGTCTGACAAGACCTATCGTAGAAGGTGCTATTGCAAGATGCCGCGAGGCAAGATTGTTCATTATGGATAACTGCATGAAGCCTGCAATCGCAGCACCCAGACCGGAGGTTGGCCCTTACGCTCCCAAGATTATCTCCATTCAGATTGACCCTGAGAAAATCGGAGATGTTGTGGGACAGAGAGGCAAGACGATTAATGAGATTATTGCCCGCACAGGCGTTAAGATTGATATTACGGATGACGGTAAGGTATCCGTATGCGGCACTGACAAAGGAATGATGGACAAGGCAGTTGAGATGATTAAGATCATCGTAACAGATTTTGCCGAAGGCCAGATTTTCAAAGGTAAAGTCGTAAGTATCAAAGAGTTTGGTGCATTCCTTGAATTTGCACCGGGTAAAGAGGGAATGGTGCACATTTCCAAGATTTCCAAGGAAAGAATCAATCATGTGGAAGATGTTCTGACCTTGGGAGATGTGGTGACTGTAGTATGTCTGGGAAAAGATAAGATGGGCAGAATCAGCTTCTCCATGAAGGATGTTGCACAGCAGTAATCTAAATTTTCTTATTACGTAGGAGGAGAAAAAGATGAAAAAAGCACTTGCAGTTTTATTAACCTGCACCATGGTGTTAGGTCTTACAGCCTGCGGCAATGGTGGTTCCAAGAGCAAATGGACAGATGACGATCTGGTTTTCCAGGTTGGGTCAGAAAAAGTAGAAGTAGAAAACGATCATGCATTTATCGTGTATGAGGATGTCAGCTATCTGACTGATTATTTAGATGGCTCTTATGAGGAATTTGATGAGGAGTATGCTACCAGCAGAGGTCTTAAGCTGGATATGACCATCGAAGATTATAAGGAGCTCTATACTGTTATGAACGGCTATGCAGTATGGGAATTGTATAGCGGTGATAACAATGAGTGGACCAGCTTTGATGAATATACCAATCAGGATCCTTCTGAGATGTATGATGGCACCAATAATAACGTATGGCTGGATATAGGTTTCTATAAAGACGGTAATGAGTGGAAGGTATTGAAGGACTATGAAGTACAGAATGTGTGGTTCTGTGATGCTGACCTGGACGATTACGATGAGTGTGTTGTATTTGCTGTCAACTTTGACAAGTGGGGACAGATTACCGGTATTTCTCTGGAGCATTTTACCTATGATGAGAACTGGGTAGAATGGCAGGGATGGGAATAAGAAATAAATAGCCCAATAAAAAAGGCACCGTGCCGAAAACACGGTGCCTTTTAGATTCGGCGTTAAACTGCTTCGTGGAAGGTTCTGCTGATAACGTCTGCCTGCTGTTCAGGTGTCAATTTAATGAAGTTTACCGCATAACCGGAAACACGGATAGTAAGCTGAGGGTAGTTCTCAGGATGCTTCTGAGCATCTAAAAGGGTGTCTCTGTTGAGAACGTTGACATTCAGATGATGTCCTCCCTTTGTTGCATAACCGTCCAAAAGTGCTACGAGATTGTTTACCTGTGCTGAATTTGCTGCTGCCATAATCATATCCTCCTTTATTTTAATAATGATAATAATTACTGTTTTCTTTAAATTTATATTAGCATTTTTCGGAATGACTGTCTACAATATCTTTTCATTTTTTATGTACTTTTTTCCATACAAATTTTAAGTGTAATATCTGCCATGGCTTTCTCATATATTAATTTAGACAATAAGGAGGTAGGCTTATGGATGGTGCAAACAGTTTGCTATACATATTTCCGCAATCGCTTCGCTGGCTTTTAGGACAGGCAATGAGGGAGTATCAGAAGCTTGAGGAAATCCGACTTAGGGCGGGAAAACCGGTTATTGTCAGGTTGCATGGCGGGGAGAGTTTTTTGGACAGTGAGGGGCGTTTTACGAAAGAAGAAGCAGGCTCCTACAGAATCAGTAACAGAGAACTTATGGATATTCTAAATCAAATCTGTCATGATTCCATTTATGCGTATGAGGATGAAGTGAAACAGGGCTTTTTGACGGTGCCGGGGGGGCACAGGATAGGAATTGCGGGACAAGCTGTAATGGAGGAGGATGGAAGGATCAGGACTATGAAGCATATAGCGAGCATGAATATCAGGGTTGCTCATGAAATCAAGGGTGCTGCGGATAGCGTACTTCCCTTTCTGTATGAGAGTGGAAGCCTGTGCAATACCTTGATTATTTCTCCGCCGGGGTGCGGGAAAACGACGCTTTTGCGGGACATCGTCAGACAGGTATCCGATGGCAATTTGTACGGAAAAGGTATGACGGTAGGGGTGGTGGATGAGCGTTCCGAAATAGCCGGAAGCTATATGGGAGAACCTCAGAACCAGGTGGGGATCCGGACGGATGTATTGGATGCCTGCCCCAAGGTGTATGGTATGATGATGCTGATCCGCTCCATGGCACCGGAGGTGGTGGCCATTGATGAGTTGGGCAGCAATGAGGATGTACAGGCTATAAAGCGCGTCTCTGCCTGTGGTTGCAGACTGCTTGCCACCGTGCATGGTCTGGATATTCAGGAAATGAGGGAAAAGGTGTTTATGAAGGATTTGCTAAAAGAAAGAATGTTTGCCAGGTATGTGGTGCTGGATAAAAGCGAGGGCTGTCCCCGAGTACGGGGAATATATAAAAAGGAGCTGGAAATATGCTTCGGGTAACAGGTGCCATTCTGATTATTGCCGGGTGCAGCGGAATCGGCTTCTGGTACAGGAGGAGATTTCATACGGCATTGTGGCATTTGCGCTACATGCAGAGGATACTGGAGCTTTTTATGAGCGAAATCCGGTATGGCAAGTCAACACTGCCGGAGTGCTGCAGAAAAGTGGGAGAAAAGGCGGAGGAGCCGTATAAAACAGCACTTCTGGAAATCTATCAGGGAATGCTGCCATCCGTCTACAGCGGCTTGGGGAGAACGGGCGGTACCGGGTTTTCCGACAAGTGGCGGGAATGGATGGAGCAGGCCCTTAGGGAGATACCCATTTCACAGGAAGAAAAAGAGATGTTCTTAGGCTTTTCTGCCTGCTGTGGACTTGCCGACAATCAGATGCAGATAAGAGCGATTGAACAGTATAGGGACATGCTTGCCACTGCCATTAAGAGTCGGGAAAGGGATTTGGAAAAACAGGGCAGAATGGCGGCCGGGTTGGGAATTATGAGTGGGCTTCTGCTGGCAGTGATCTTGATATAATGTATCGGCAGAAAGTGACTTTCTAAGGAGGCGACATGGGAGTTAGTCTGATATTTAAAATTGCGGCGGTAGGAATACTGGTAACCATTTTGAATCAGGTATTGAAGCACAGTGGACGGGAAGAACAGGCTTTTCTGGTCAGCCTTGCAGGCTTGCTTTTAGTACTTAGCTGGATTGTGCCGTACATATATGAGCTTTTCACAACAATTCAGGCATTGTTTTCTTTATAGCGGGGGTATAGACATGCTGGAAATCATTAAAATAGGAATTTTGGGAATTGTGGGAGTGCTGGTTGCTCTGCAGTTTAAAGGAAATAAGCCGGAATACTCACTCTATATTGGATTTGGAACGGCTATTCTGATTTTTTACTATGTTGTGAGGTGTCTGTATTCGCTGACTACACAAGTGGGCGAACTGCAAAAATATTTTGCCGGTTCAGAAGGATACCTGGGAACACTTTTGAAAATCGTAGGGATTACATATATCTGTGAGTTCAGTGCGGGAATCTGTAAGGATGCAGGTTTTTCATCTGTGGCGGGGCAGATTGAGGTGCTGGGAAAGCTGACAGTCATGTTTGCGGGACTGCCGATACTGCTGGCCGTGATTGAGCAGATTCAGAGTTTTCGGTAAGACATCTGTTGACGGCAGAATGGAGGGAACATGGAGATAGATATATCGAAGATTTGGAATGACTATCAGCTGGGGGCTATTGAAAAAAAGCTGGACGAACTCTTTCCCTCTCTTTCCTTTAACATGGATGATCTCTTTGCAAAGATACTGTCAGGGGATATTACAGGAGCTATTGGGGCTGCGCTTCACGGGGTGATGGATGGGCTGCTGGCAGAGTTTACTTCCATAAAAGAAATATTCATCTGGATCGTGGTGCTGGGAATTACAGCGGCGCTGATATCTCACTTTATAGAAATATTTGATAACCACCAGATTGCGGATATCGGTTTCTATTTTACCTACCTTCTGATGACGGTAGTTTTGATGAAGAGCTTTTTAAATGCAGCTGATGTGGCAGCGGATACCGTTCAGAAGATTGTAGATTTTATCCGGATTTTTATTCCGGCATATTTTTTATCCGTAGGAGTGGCATCGGGAACGGTAACGGCTACGGCCGGTTATCAGCTGATTATTTTGATTATCTATATGGTGGAGAATGTGCTGCTGACCCTGATTCTGCCATTGATATACAGCTATGTGCTGCTTTCTATGATAAATGGACTGTGGATTGAAGAAAGGCTGGCGCTTCTGGTAGAGGGGATGGGCAAGGCCATTCGATTCCTGCTAAAGGCTTCTATCGGGATTGTGACAGGAATCAGCACTTTTCAATCTATGATAACACCTGCTATTGATTCTGTAAAAGCGACGGCTCTGCAAAAAACCGTCTCTGCAATACCCGGAATCGGAGATGCGGCAGATGGGGTGGTGGAGGTAGTCCTGGGTTCGGCAGTAGTCATCAAAAACAGTATTGGACTGGTGCTTTTATTGCTTCTGGTGTCCATATCGGCAGTGCCGCTTTTAAAGCTTTTGCTTACGGCGTGCCTGTTGAAGGCAGCAGCGGCATTTTTAGGAATAGTGAGTGACAAAAGAATTACGGCATGCACTGATAAGGTGGGAAACGGCAGCCAGCTTCTTTTTCAGGTGGCAGGAACCTCCATGCTACTGTTTATGATTACGATTTCGGTAGCTGCATATACCACTAACCGTGGCTTTTAAAGGGGAGAGCAGACAGGAGGTAAAGTATGGGAGAAGGGTTGCTTCAGGTCGTGAGACAGGTCGGTATTTTCATGATATGTGCGCAGATGATTATGCATTTTAAACCGGCAGAGAGCTATGGAAAATATATCCGGCTGTTGACAAGCATTATGGTGTTGGTACAGCTTATCGTACCTGTGATGGAAATCTTCGGAGGGAAGGGAACAGCGGAATTTGGGGAAAGAGTTCTCTATTATGATGAAATCATGGAACAAAATAGGAAGGAAATAAACATAACGGGTGTTACTGC
>JBJFCM010000019.1:13320-18734 GCA_051888955.1 Lachnospiraceae bacterium
ATGATGAAATCATGGAACAAAATAGGAAGGAAATAAACATAACGGGTGTTACTGCCGAAAAAATGCTGGAAACAATGACAATTGAAGAAATTAAATCGAGAATTAACAATCAAAAACTGATGGATGAACAGGAGGTGGAAAGTAAAGATGGAGATGGAGAAGATAACGGCGTAGAAGATAGCGTTGTGGCGGTGGAAAAGGATAACCTGGCAGCGGAGGAAAGGATACAAATTGACAGAATAGAGGTGACGGACAGTGACTGAAAAGTGGAAGGATTTTATAAAGAATAAAAACAACCTGGTAATTATTACACTGGCCGGTATTCTCTTGATGGTAATTGCACTGCCGGTGGACAATAAAAAAACATCCTCTGTTTCGGAAAAAACAACAAATAACACAGGTTCGTTATTGGAAGAGGAAGGAAGTGCCGGGATTTATGCGGCAAATGAAACGGCAGATATGGAAAGCTATGCTGCCAGACTGGAAGAAAAGCTGGAAGATCTCCTGGAAAAGATGGAAGGTGCCGGGAAAGTAAAGGTGATTATCACGCTTCGTTCTTCGGTGGAAAAAATAGTGGAGAAGGATGCGCCGGTGGTACGGTCGAATACTACGGAGGCGGATTCTGAAGGAGGAACCAGGACGGTCAATACCATGGACGCCGGGGAAAGTACGGTTTATACCTCGGAAGGAAATCTGGAGGAACCTTATGTGGTGAAGATAATCAGTCCTGAGGTAGAGGGGGTACTGGTGCTGGCAGAGGGCGCCGGCAGTGGTACCGTGAGCAAGGATATATCGGATGCTGTCCAGGTGCTGTTTGACATAGAGGCACATAGAGTCAAGGTAATAAAAATGGATGGCACAAAATAGCATGGGGATGCATAGAGATGCCGCCGGAATAATATAATACAATAGTAAAACAAACTGGTAAGCAGCCAGTAAAGGGGAGAATGATGTGAAAAATATTCTTAAAAAGAACCAACTTATGATTACTGCATTGGCAATCATGATTGCTGTAGCAGGGTATCTGCAGTTTTCAGGCACAAATCTGGATAAAGAAGAGTATCTGCCTACTTCCGGAGATGCCCAGACGATGGAACAGGCCGAGGTGGAGAATTTCTCGGCAGATGGTGTGACAGATGATTACTCTTTGGAGGGGCTGATGGATCTTTCTGAAGAAGACCTTTCTTCTGCCCAGCTTACGGAAATAGAGAGCCTGGATTCAGACGCGGATGTGATTGTGGATGACTATTTGGATGAAGGTATGGATGCGGCTGCCCAGAATGCAAATTCCGGGGAAGTACAGACACCAGCAGAAGGGGAAATACCGGGAGAAGCAGTATTTACGGGAACGACAGCCGTAACGACCCTTTCGGAAGCTAAGATGACAAAGGAGCAGGTACGTGCCAAGAATAAGGAAACATTGCTGGAAATCATCAATAGTACAGCCTTGAGTGATGAGCAGAAACAGAGTGCGGTGGATACCATGGTAGCCATGACAACCATAGCTGAGCAGGAGATGGGAGCAGAAATTCTTCTGGAAGCAAAGGGCTTCTCCGATGTAGTTGTCAGTATCAGTGACAGCGGTGTGGATGTAGTGGTGAATGCAACAGAACTGACGGATGCGCAGAGGGCGCAGATAGAAGACATCATAAAGAGAAAGACGAACACAGAGGCAGCGAATATCATTATCAGTACAGTTGTGCAGTAAGGAAAAATATGCTATACTTTCCTGGTAATAAAAGCCGGAACATAAAGGGGTACATAAGTGATGAAGCGGATTTTTCTGATAGTTTTGGATAGCTTTGGAATTGGTGAGATGCCGGATGCGGCAGATTTTGGAGATTTCGAGGTCGATACGCTTAGCCGTGTCGCAAAAAGTCCTTATTTTTCCATGCCAAACATGAAAAAGCTGGGACTTTTCAATATTGAAGGTGTTACCTGTAAGGAGAAAGAAGCCCATCCCCTGGCACGTTTTGCGCGCATGACGGAAGCTTCCATGGGAAAGGATACTACCATAGGGCATTGGGAAATAGCGGGTGTCTGTTCCAGACAGCCGCTGCCTGTGTATCCGGATGGCTTTCCCCAAGAGGTGTTGCGCAGCTTTACGGAAAAGACCGGGAGAGGTGTGCTTTGCAATAAGCCCTATTCCGGAACGGAAGTGATAAAGGACTATGGGGATGAGCATATAAAAACAGGAAAGTTGATTGTCTATACATCGGCGGACAGTGTATTTCAGATAGCAGCCCATGAGGATGTGGTGCCGGTAGAAGAGCTCTATGAGTATTGCAGGATTGCGCGCAGTATCCTGACCGGCAGGCACGGTGTAGGGAGAGTCATTGCCAGGCCCTTTACAGGAGAGTCCGGTCATTTCACCAGGACTCCGAGAAGGCATGATTTTTCCCTGACACCACCTTCCGTCACCATGCTGGACCAGCTGAAGGAAAGCGGCAGGGATGTGATTGCCGTGGGCAAGATTTTCGATATCTTTGCCGGACAGGGGATTACGGAGCATGTATATACCCAGGGGAATGCAGAGGGAATAGGAAAGACTCTTTATTATCTGGATAAAGATTTTGAAGGATTGTGCTTTATCAATCTGGTGGATTATGATATGCTTTATGGGCATCGCAGGGATATCGATGGTTACGCGGCAGCACTCACTGCTTTTGATGAGAGCCTGCCTGCCATCCTTGACAGGATGCGCCCGGAGGATGTTCTGATGATTACGGCGGACCATGGCTGTGACCCGGGCTACACTGCGACCACCGACCATACCCGGGAGTACACGCCCTTTATCATGTATGGTGCCGGCGTTACCCCGGCCAATCTGGGTACGCGGAAAACCTTTGCAGATATCGCTGCAACTGTGTTACAATATTTTGATATCCGTCCGGCATTTCCCGGTGAGGGCATGTTAGCGGATTGACAGGCTTTTGATAATTTTGGATTTTGGAGGAAAAAGACGTGGCAGCAAACTACGCAGACGAGATAAACAGAAGAAGGACCTTTGCAATTATATCCCACCCCGATGCAGGTAAGACGACCCTGACGGAGAAATTCCTGCTTTACGGCGGTGCTATCAATCTGGCAGGAAGTGTAAAGGGAAAGGCTACCGCCAGACATGCAGTATCTGACTGGATGGAGATAGAAAAGGAAAGAGGTATTTCCGTTACCTCCTCCGTATTGCAGTTTGAATATGACGGCTTCTGCATCAATATTCTGGATACGCCGGGACACCAGGACTTCTCAGAGGATACCTATCGTACGCTGATGGCGGCAGATTCCGCAGTCATGGTCATTGACGCATCAAAGGGTGTGGAGGCACAGACCAGAAAGCTCTTTAAGGTCTGTGTCATGCGGAAGATTCCCATTTTTACCTTTATCAATAAAATGGACAGGGATGCCAATGATACCTTTGAGCTTCTGGATGAAATCGAAAAGGAACTGGGCATAGCAACCTGTCCGGTGAACTGGCCAATCGGTTCCGGTAAGGGCTTCAAGGGCGTATATGACCGCAATAAAAATATGGTGCTGACCTATTCCGATACGGAAAAGGGCACCAAAGAAGGGGAGACGACAGAGGTCTCCATAGAGGACAGGGATAAGCTGGTATCCATGATTGGTGAGGCAGCAGCGGACAAGCTCTATGATGAAATCGAGCTTTTGGACGGCGCCAGCGCGGAGTTTAATCTGGACGAAGTCAGAAGCGGGGACTTGACGCCCGTATTTTTCGGATCTGCGCTGACTAATTTTGGTGTGGAAGTGTTTTTGCAGCATTTCCTGGAGATGACGACAACACCCCTTGCCAGGAAAGCGGACATCGGACTGATTGACCCTGTGGAAAATGAATTTTCAGCCTTTGTATTTAAGATACAGGCCAATATGAACAAGGCTCACAGAGACAGAATCGCCTTCATGCGCATCTGCTCAGGTAAATTCGATGCCAGCATGGAGGTACGTCATGTGCAGGGAGATAAGGTGATGCGTCTCTCCCAGCCACAACAGATTATGGCGGATGAAAGGAAAATCTTAAGCGAGGCCTATGCGGGGGATATCATCGGTGTGTTCGACCCGGGAATTTTTTCCATTGGAGACACCTTGTGCATGCCCAAGGAGAAATTCTGCTATGAAGGCATCCCGACTTTTGCACCGGAGCATTTTGCGAGAGTTCGCCAGATAGATACCATGAAGAGAAAGCAGTTCATCAAGGGCGTGACCCAGATTGCCCAGGAGGGCGCCATCCAGATTTTCCAGGAATTCAATACCGGTATGGAGGAAATTATAGTCGGCGTGGTTGGTGTACTGCAGTTTGATGTGCTGAAATACCGTCTGGAAAATGAATACAATGTGGAAATCCGTTTGGAGCCCCTGCCCTATGAGCACATCAGATGGATTGAAAATAAAGATATCGACATGAATAAGCTGACCGGTACCTCAGATATGAAGAAGATACAGGATTTGAAAGGAAATCCTTTGCTTCTCTTTGTAAATTCCTGGAGTGTGGGTATGACACTGGATCGAAATGAGGGATTGATTCTTTCGGAGTTCGGAAGAAATTGACAGCGAGTGGGAGATTGCCTTGAAAAAAATCAGAATTCTTTTATCTGTAATTTTTATAACTGTCTGCTTCAGCGCATGTGCAGGTATGAATGGCGGCATCTTGGGAGCGGACAGTACAGGAATACCGGAGTCTGCAGATACAGGTGCAGTAAGCACAGCCGACGCTTCCGGAAATGTTTCGGGGGAAGGCAGCCAGACAGACCAGGTTTTGCTGGGAACGGAAACGGCATTTCTGCATAAAGAGGAGCAGCTGGGCAGATATTGCTATGACTCTTTAAGTGCGGATGAGCAGCTTTGGTATGAGGATATGTACGCTATTATGGCGGGCATGCATACGGATGTGGAATTGTCTGCCCAGGGAAATCAGACAGTCGGAGAGCAGGGCATTGACAAAATTTTTCAGTGCGTTATGAACGATCATCCGGAGCTTTTTTATGTAAAAGGTTATACTTATACCCATTATACTTATGGGGGCGAAACCGCCAAAATCAACTTTTCCGGTACTTATACAATGGATGCGGATGAGCGGGACAGGCGGCAGGTGCTGATTGATGCGGCAGTAGAGGAATGTTTGTCCGGCATCAGTATGGAAGCCTCCGATTATGAAAAAGTGAAATACGTATATGAATATCTGATTTCGCATACGGAGTATGATCAGAATGCAGAGGACAATCAGAATATATGCTCCGTTTTTATCGACAGGCAGTCCGTCTGTCAGGGTTACGCCAAAGCGACCCAGTACCTTCTGAATAAGCTGGGGGTAGGGGCAACGCTGGTAATCGGCAGCGTGTATGGCGGAGAGAGCCATGCATGGAATCTGGTATTGATAGATGGTAAATTTTATTATGTGGACA
>JBJFCM010000020.1:0-3860 GCA_051888955.1 Lachnospiraceae bacterium
TCTGATTTTGTGACTCTTTCCGGAGAGCTTCTGCCGGTAACAGAGACACCGGAGGAAACACCGCAGGCACCGGAGGAAACTACACCTGAGATACCGGTTGAGGTATCTAAAGACTATGAAACAGAGGAAATAGATGGTGTATGGTACCTGCTGGACCATGTATCAGAACCAAATTTGAAATATCAGATTTCTAATCTGCTCTCAAGCGCGGAACAGAATGCTGTTGATTTGGAAAAGGCGCAAAATCAAGTATCCAAGCAGAATAAAATTATTGTATTTCTGGCAATTCTGGTTGTGCTGATGGTATTGGGAATTACACTGCTGCTCTTTAAGATAAGAGATATGAAAGAAGATGACGGCTTTGACGATGAGATGCCAATGGCCAGAAGAAGGCCCTCAGGTGACGGCTCACAGAGAACGGTAAGACCTGCGGGAACTGCCGGAAGACAGCCGGTGACAAGACCCTCCGGTAGCAGGCCGGCAGCGAATGGAGCCAGACCTGCAGCAAATGGAGCGCGGCCTACCGGAACAAGACCTGTATCTACAGCATCAGGCAGCAGACCTACAGCAAATGGTGAAAGACCTGCCAGTGCAAGACCGGCATCATCCGGAGGAACGGGTACGAGACCTGTCCAGTCAGGAACAGCCGGAACAAGGCCGGAGGGTGCAAGACCGGAGCCTACAAGACCGGCATCATCCCAGCCTGCAGGAGACAAACAGGCTAAGCCTCGTGTCAAGAATTTTATGACTGATGATGATGAATTTGAATTTGAATTTTTGAATTGGGATGGAGAAGAAGAAAAATAGAATGTGAGCAATGGGGCTGTTGCAAATCGCACTTTACTGTGGCTGACTTTGCAACAGCCTCTTTTTCTTCTTGTATATAAAATTTCCGTGAATTTTGAATGAAGCCGGTTGACACGTTCTTTTTCCTGTTATAATATTTGTGTAACAGTGGGAAAGGTGGGGTTGCCATGATTATTGAGATAGATTTTAACAGTGATGAAGCACTGTATTTACAGCTTCGTAATCAGATAATTTTGGGGATAGCCACTTCGCGCTTTCACGAAGGAGAACAGCTCCCTTCTGTGCGTCAGTTGGCAGATGATATAGGAATCAATATGCATACGGTCAATAAAGCGTATACCGTATTGAAGCAGGAAGGTTATGTGAAGGTGGACAGACGGCGAGGGGCAATTATCGCAGTGGATGCCGACAGGATGCAGACTATTGCGGAATTGCGCCGGGAATTGCAGGTAATTCTTGCAAAGGGGATGTGCAAGAATATCTCTAAAGAAGAAATGCACGCTTTGATTGATGAAATTTATGAGGATTATGGAGGATATTGCTGATGCAGTCACAATTTACGGATAAAGCCAAGGCTGCGCTTATGCTGGCAGAAAAAACAGCGAAGCGGCTCAGGCAGGGGTATGTGGGTACTGAGCACATACTGGTAGGATTGATGCAGGAAAAAACAGGAGTGGCAGCGAGAGTACTGTTTGATAACGGCGTAGATGAGATGCAGGTTATCGAGATGATACAGGATTTGATTTCGCTGGACAGTCCTGTGGTTATCAAGGATAAGGAAACTTATTCGCCGAGAGCCAAAAAGGTGCTGGAGGAAGCCCATAAGCAGGCAGAACGGTTTGATGAAAAACTTACAGGTACCGAGCATATATTGCTGGCACTGATTAAGGAAGGGGAGAATGTAGCAGTACGCCTTTTAAATACGCTGGGCGTATCTACGCAGAAGATTTATATTGATGTATTGATTGCTATTGGAGAAGATGGCGGTCTGTATAAAGAGGATCTGGCCAAAAGCAGGCAGGGAAAAAAGAATGGTTCCACTCTTGCCCAATATAGCAGAGATTTGACTGCAATGGCGAGAGAAGGGAAGCTGGATCCCGTTATAGGCAGAGAAGAGGAAATACAGCGTGTGATTCAGATTCTGAGCAGGCGGACCAAGAATAATCCCTGTCTGATCGGAGAACCCGGTGTTGGTAAGACGGCAGTGGTAGAAGGGCTGGCACTTCGTATTGTGGAAGGAGATGTTCCCTTTACCGTCAAGGACAAGAGAGTAGTTACGCTGGATTTGTCTGGCATGGTTGCAGGCAGTAAGTATCGTGGTGAATTTGAAGAGCGCATTAAGAAGGTAATCAAAGAAGTTATGGAAGACGGAAATATCATCCTCTTTTTGGACGAACTGCATACGATTATCGGTGCAGGCGGGGCAGAGGGGGCCATTGATGCTTCCAATATTTTAAAGCCGTCCCTGGCAAGAGGGGAAATACAACTGATTGGTGCGACCACGATAACAGAGTATCGCAAGTATGTGGAAAAGGATGCGGCACTGGAACGCAGATTTCAGCCGGTCAATGTAGAGGAGCCGGACGTAGAGGCTGCTATCCGCATTCTGACCGGTATCAGCCACAAATATGAGGAGCATCACAGGGTGAAGATTTTGCCGGAAGCGATTGAAGCTGCGGTAAAGCTTTCAGACAGATATATCAACGACAGGAACCTGCCTGACAAGGCGATTGATTTGATCGATGAAGCAGCTGCAGCGGTCAGACTGCAGACTGGCAGGATACCGGAGAAGCAGCAGGAGCTCCTTGCAGAGATACACAAAAAAGATGAACAGATCGAACGTTCTATCCGCATGGAGAATTTCGAGCAGGCCGGTGAACTCAAGCGGGAGCAGGATGGGCTCATAAAGAAGTATGAGCGCATGAAAAAGCGTAAGGAAGAACAGGAAAGCAAAGAAGAATATATAGTCGGAGAAAATGAGATTGCCGAAGTGGTGTCCATGTGGACGAAGATACCGGTCAAAAAGCTGGCTGAAAAGGAAAGTGAGCGCCTGCTAAAGCTGGAAACCGTTTTGCACAAACGGGTTATTGGTCAGGAGGAGGCTGTAAAGGCTGTAGCGAAGGCTATGCGCAGGGGCAGAATCGGTTTAAAGGACCCTAACAGACCAATTGGCTCTTTCCTGTTTCTGGGACCTACCGGCGTTGGCAAAACGGAGCTCAGCAAGGCACTGGCAGAGGCTATGTTTGGTTCTGAAAATGCGCTGATACGTGTAGATATGTCGGAATATATGGAGGGGCACTCCGTATCTAAGATGATTGGCTCACCGCCCGGCTACGTGGGATTTGAGGAAGGTGGACAGCTCAGTGAAAAGGTACGTCGCAATCCTTATTCCGTGGTACTTTTTGATGAAATCGAAAAGGCACATCCTGATGTGTTCAATGTACTCTTACAGGTACTGGATGACGGACATATTACGGACTCCAAGGGCAGAAAGGTGAGCTTTAAGAACACGGTCCTGATCATGACCTCCAACGCCGGAGCACAGAGAATTGTTGACCCCAAAAATCTGGGATTTGCAGCGGAGAGCAATGAGAAAAAGGACTACGAGAAAATGAAGAGCGGTGTCATGGAAGAGGTTAAGAGGCTGTTTAAACCTGAATTTATCAACCGTATCGATGATATCATCGTATTCCATCAGCTCACAAAGGATAACATGAAGGAAATTATCACACTGCTGTCCCACAATCTTTCCAGCCGCTGTGAGGCACAGATGGGCATCAAACTGAAGCTTTCACCGGCACTTAAGGAGCATCTGGTGAATAAGTATGCTGATATGAAGATGGGTGCCAGACCGCTGAAAAGAGCAATGCAGTCTGTTGTGGAGGATGCGCTTGCAGAAGAGATTTTACAGGGAAAGGTGAAGCAGGGAGACTCAGTAACAGCAGGCTATAAGGGCGAAAAAGTGACTTTTACCGTTACATCAGCTTCTTAAAATTTTAGTAGAAAGTAGAAACAGGATATATTATAATATTACCATGACAGGGCGGAGGACC
>JBJFCM010000021.1:0-18489 GCA_051888955.1 Lachnospiraceae bacterium
GGCATTGATCAGAGAAGCCGGGGGCTTTGTAGCCGCACCCAGCGCCAATACCTCGGGCAAACCCAGCCCTACCCAGGCAAAGTATGTCATGGAGGACATGGACGGGCGTATAGACATGGTGATAGATGGCGGCGAGGTAGGTATCGGGCTGGAATCCACGATTGTGGACCTGACGGTAGAGCCTGCGGAGATCTTAAGGCCCGGTTATGTGACACAGGAAATGTTAAAAGCGGTGCTGGGAAGCGTGGAGACAGATGTAACGATACTCAGCGATAAAAGTGGACAGGCACCGAAGGCTCCCGGTATGAAGTACCGGCACTATGCGCCCAAGGGAGAACTGACAATTGTGTCAGGAATGCAGGACAAGGTAATTGCTTATGTCAATGAGCAGGTGAGGACAGCCAGGGAAAAAGGCCAAAGAACCGGCGTCATCTGTACAGAGGAGACGGCGGGATGCTATCAGGCCGATGCGGTGAAGGCTGCCGGCAGCAGGACGGATGAGCTTTCGGTGGCAAAGCACCTTTATCGTATTCTACGTGAATTTGATGATGAAAATGTGGAGATTATGTACTCAGAGGCCTTTGACAGCGCCGGTATCGGACAGGCAGTGATGAATCGGCTGCTAAAGGCAGCAGGACATCATATTATAAATGTGTAAAGAAATGCCGGGTAATGGCATGTAAATAGGAGGAGGACAATTATGATAGCAATAGGAAGCGACCATGGTGGTTATGATTTGAAGCAGGTCGTAATCGGATATTTGGAGGAAAAAGGAATTGCTTACAAGGATTTTGGCTGCAAGGATAAAAGCTCCTGTGACTATCCTGTATTTGGCAAGGCAGCAGCAGAGGCTGTTGCCTCAGGTGAATGCGAAAAGGGCATTGTAATCTGTACGACAGGTATCGGGATATCCATGGCTGCCAACAAGGTTCCGGGCATCCGCTGCGCACTCTGTCAGGACAGCTTTTCCGCTAAGATGACCAGATTGCATAACAATGCCAACATGCTGGCGCTGGGGGGCGGCATCGTAGGACCGAATCTGGCACTGGACATTGTGGAAACATTTCTGAATACACCTTTTTCCGGAGAAGAGAAGCACTGCCGCAGAATCGGCCTGCTGGAGTAACCTGCCTTGTAGAGCACGGTAGGTTATGATATACTTGTATATATTTTAGTTAAGAATACTATAAAGAGAAGATAAGCGGAGGTAGCAAAATGGCAAAAGTAGTAATTATGGATCATCCCCTGATTCAACACAAGATTGGATACATCAGAAGAAAGGATACGGGAACGAAGGACTTCAGACAGACAATCGGTGAGATTGCCATGTTGATCTGTTACGAAGCAACCAGAGATTTAAAGCTTTCCGATGTAGAAATCGAGACACCGATCTGTAAGACAACGGTGAAAGAATTAAAGGGCAAGAAGATGGCAATCGTTCCTATTTTAAGAGCAGGACTGGGAATGGTAGACGGTGTTCTGGAACTGATTCCGGCGGCAAAAGTAGGCCATATCGGTCTTTACAGGGATCCTGAGACATTGAATCCGGTTGAGTATTATTGCAAGCTGCCGGCAGATTGTGCCGAGAGAGAGGTCTTTGTGGTAGACCCCATGCTGGCAACCGGTGGCTCTTCTGTAGCAGCTATCCAGATGTTAAAGGACAAAGGCTGTAAGAATATCCATTTTATGTGCATTATTGCAGCACCGGAGGGAATTGAGAAAATGAAGGAAGCGCATCCGGATGTAGATATGTATATTGGTGCACTGGATGAAAAGCTGAATGATCATGGTTATATTGTGCCCGGACTTGGCGATGCCGGAGACAGAATTTTCGGTACGAAATAGTAGGAGAATTATCAATGGCGAAGATTTGCAAGAGAAAGGATTATATCAGCTGGGACGAGTATTTTATGGGGATAGCCCACCTGTCGGGAATGCGTTCCAAGGATCCCAACACACAGGTGGGAGCCTGCATTGTCAGCAACGACAATAAGATACTCTCAATGGGGTACAACGGATTCCCTATGGGGTGTTCCGATGATGAATTTCCATGGGACAGGGAAGGCGAGAATCTGGATACAAAGTATCCTTATGTAACACACGGGGAACTGAACGCCATACTGAATTACAGGGGAGGCTCTCTGGAGGGAACCAAGTTGTATGTATCCCTGTTCCCGTGTAATGAATGTACAAAGGCAATCATTCAGGCAGGCATCAAAAAAGTGGTGTACGACAGTGATAAGTATGCACTGAGTCCATCTACCATTGCTTCCAAGAAAATGATGGAAGCGGCGGGCGTTGTCTATGAGCAGTATCATAGGACCGGCAGGATGATTACCTTGGAAGTCTGATATGCAGAAAGGTGAGGAAGGTTACATGAAGAAGGCGGCTCTGCACAGGGGGAAAATTGCAATAGCAGTATTGATTGCGATACTGGTCTGTGATATCCCGGCCATATCTTACGCAACTACCACACAACAGAAGCTGGACGATGCTTTGAAGGATAAGGAAGAACTGCAGGACAAGATTGATGAACATAACGAGCATCTGGATGATTTAAAGGATACGGAAGCTGATCTGAAGACGGAGTTAAAAAATCTGAATGAGCAGCTTACAGAAATCAGTGATACGCTGGCAGACTTAGAACAGCAGATTACAGACAAGGAGCAGGAAATAGAAATCACTACGGAAGAACTGGAAGAGGCCAGAGAAACGGAAAGCTGGCAGTATGACTGCATGGAACAGAGGATTCAATATCTGTATGAGGAAGGAGAAATGGATCTTCTTGAGCTGTTGTTTTCCATTGAAAGTTTCGGCGATTTCCTTAATTACAGTGACTATTTTTCTGCCATGGTTGATTATGACCGAAAGATGTTAGAAGAATACAAGGCTACCAGGGCATTGGTCGAAGAGAAAGAGGCCTGTCTGCAGCAGGAAAAGAATGATCTTGACAATCTGAAGGTGGCAGCAGAGGCGGAGAAGAGCAGAATTGCGGGATTGATCAGCCAGACCTCTAACAGCATTGCAAAGTATGGTGACCAGATTTCTAAGGCGGAAGAGGAAGCAAAGGCCTATGAAGCCGAGATGAAAAAGAAAGAGGAGGACATCGAATATCTCCGTAAGAAAATTGCGGAGGAAATCGCTCTTTCTCAGGCGGCGGCACAGGCATCCTGGCGGGACATCTCAGAAGTGACATTCGCAGATGGTGACAGGGCGCTTCTGGCTGCTATCATTTACTGCGAGGCAGGTGGGGAACCCTATGCGGGAAAGCTGGCAGTCGGTTCTGTAGTAATAAACAGAGTGTTAAGCTCTAAATATCCGGACACAGTGGTAGGCGTGATTTACCAGAAAAGCCAGTTTTCCCCGGCAGGAAGTGGCCGGTTGGATCTGGTACTTGCTTCCGGCAGGGCAACAGAAAGCTGTTATCAGGCTGCCGATGAAGCCATGGCGGGAGTTACCAATGTGGGAAACTGCCTGTATTTCAGGACGCCTATAGAGGGGCTGACAGGAATCAATATCGGGGGACATGTGTTCTACTGATGGAAATGCAGAATACGTTGTTAAAAACAGTGCCTATATTACAGTCGCGGCGCGCTCTCGCTCCGTGAAAAGCGTAGCGGTACATAAGACTGCAAAGAACGCAGCCTAAGTACCGACGCTTTTCAAGGGCCGCTCGGTGTAATACAGGCACTGTTTTTAATGGTGTGGCTGTCATCTATCAGCAGGAACTTCGGTAGAAACGAAGGCTGTGTTAGAGCTCGAGGTCATTCAGTTCGGCTTCCAGACGACAGAATTTGTCGGCGTAAATCAGGGTGAGCAGGTTGTTGAGATTAAGCAGGGCACTCTTTAGAGCGGCTGCGTCCAGCAGGCCTTTATCGAAGGCTTCGGCAAGCTCATCTAAATCTACGACCTTGACGGTGCCGTCGGGCTTTATGATGACATCGGCCAGTAAATCGGTGATGGTGAGAGCGTTATTTTCACTATCAAAATCGTACTGTACGATATCACAATACCAGCAATACAGGCTGCCGTCGGCACGGTAGAATTTGCTGACTTTATAACCCTCTTTCAAAAAATAGCAGGAAGCGCCATACTGAAAAGCGATTTTGGGATTCAGGGTCTTCCAGCTTGTAACGATAACATCCTCATCCTGCTTGATGATGATATCATCCTTTAAACGAATGCATTCATTGGGAATCAGACGTTTGCGGTACAGGCTAAGTTCACTCATAAGCAATCCTCCAACGCGGCAGTGCATGCCATAAAATTTATATTTTAATCCGTATCAAAATAAATATGCAATGGACAATAAATGGAATTTGTATAAAAATAACAATTATTAAAAATACTACACCAGTAGAATGGTAAAAGTCAAATAAATATTAGATGAAAAAAGTCTAAAATGGCCGAAATAACTGGACATTATAGCTAAAAATTAGTATAATTTACGGTAGATTTATTTCTTAAACAGTACCGGTGAATGCTGGGGGAATGAAATGTGGCAAAACGCAGAAAATATAATAAAAGCGTATACCGGTCAATGGCATTGATTACACAGTTTGGAATCAATATGCTGGTTCCTATTTTTTTATGTTCCTTTGCCGGTATTTGGCTGGACGATAAATTCGGCACCTCCTTTTGGATGATTGTTTTGTTTTTTGTAGGAGCAGCCGCGGGCTTTCGGAACATTTATATACAGGCAAAGCGTATCTATGACGATAAAGGGAAAGATGACCATGACAGATAGATTAAAAAGAATTGACAGAACGTTACTTGAACTTTGGACCGGTATACTGCTGTTCGGGATACTCTGTCAGTGTGTTGTTGCCCTGCCGTTTCCAATCGACAGGATAAAATATGCAATAGGCCTGTGGACAGGTATTCTTGTAGCGGTGCTTTCTGCTTTTCATATGTGGTTTTCCCTGAACAGAGCCTTCGGCTATGATGAAAAGACTGCTTCCAGGAAGCTTGCCGGAGGATATGTGATACGGTATCTGGTGACGGCGGCATTTCTGTTGCTCCTTTATTTTACAGATGCAGGATATGTGCTGGCTGGTTTCTTAGGTGTCATGGGGTTAAAGGCAGGTGCCTTTGTACAGCCTCTTACACATAAATTTTTTAACCGGATTTTTCGCGATACGGTTGAGTAAGGAGGTGAAAGCGTGGAATGTGGTATATTGTTGTCATCCGGCAATGATGTAGACTTTATGATACATGGATTGTTTAAGTACTCCTTCTTTGGACACGAAGTATGGATTACGACAACGCATGTGTGTATCCTGATTGTCATGCTGGTGTTACTTGGCTTTGCAATTGCAGCAAATATCGCCATGCGCCATGCCCGTGAAGTGCCTACAGGTTTTCAGAATGTGGTGGAGCTGATTGTGGAAAAGCTGGATGGTATGACAGTAAGTACTATGGGAAAGAATGCAACCAAGTTCCGCAATTATATCGGGACGGTATTCATTTTTATCCTGTTCTGTAATATTTCCGGTTTGCTGGGGCTGCGCCCTCCAACGGCAGATTATGGTGTAACACTGCCGTTAGCGTTGATGACTTTTGTGCTGATTCATTTTAATACCTTTAAGCACAATTCGCTCAAGGCAATATGGGTCGACAAATGTTCTCCGTTACCACCGTGGCTGCCTATCTGGCTGCCGATTAATATTATCAGCGATATCGCGGTGCCGATTTCTTTATCGTTGCGTCTGTTTGCCAACGTTTTATCCGGTGTGGTTATGATGGCTCTGGTTTACGGACTGTTAGGTAAGATTGCACTGATCTGGCCGGCAGCACTGCATGCTTACCTGGATATTTTTTCAGGTGCAATACAAACCTATGTATTCTGTATGCTGACGATGACATACATCAATAATGCAATAGGAGATTCCGAAGCATAAATCTAAACTAAATAAAATATTTTTCAGGAGGAAGTAATTATGGAATTTAACGAGAATTTTATCAGAGGATGTTCTGCAATCGGTGCAGGTCTTGCCGTTATAGCAGGTATCGGACCTGGTGTTGGACAGGGTATTGCGGCAGGTCATGCTGCAGCAGCAGTAGGACGTAATCCGGGCGCAAAGTCAGAGATTACCTCTACCATGCTTTTGGGTCAGGCGGTTGCCGAGACTACCGGTCTGTACGGTCTGGTTGTTGCACTGCTTCTGATGTTCGTAAAACCTTTATTACCGTAAAAGTGTCCTTTTGTTCAAACAAAATCATAGGAAAGGAGGCTTTTTAGGGTGAATATTTTATTGACATCCGGTGATTCCATGTCGAGACTTTTTGATTTGGACTGGCAGTTACTTGCGGATTCCGTGCTGTCCATGATAGCAGTGCTGTTCTTATTTGTGATGCTGTCATACCTTTTGTTCAATCCTGCAAGAAAGATGCTTGCCGGACGTACGGAAAAGATAAAGGGTGAACTTGCACAGGCGGCCCAAGACATGGAAAAAGCGAAAGCCATGAAGGAAGAATACGAGAGTAAGCTGCGCGATATCCAGAAAGAAGCGGATGCCATTATGGCAGATGCCCGCAAGAAGGCTGTCATGAGTGAGAACCAAATCATCAATGAGGCCAAAGAGGAAGCAGCACGTATTATGGAAAGAGCACGTACCGAGGCTGAGCTTGAGAAACAGAAAGCGGCGGACGATGTGAAGAAGGAAATGATAGCGGTTGCATCCCTGATGGCAGGAAAAGTCGTTTCGGGAGCAATTGATACCAAGGTACAGAACGATCTGATTGACGAGACATTGAGAGAGATGGGTGAGAGTACATGGCTAAGCTGACAGAAAAGGTATACGGCGAAGCCCTGTTTGAACTGGCCCTGGAGGAAGGCAGAACCGAAAGCCTTTTACAGGAAGTAAAGGAAGTAAAGCAGGTGCTTCTTGCAAATCCTGAGCTTGCAAAGCTGATGCAGCATCCCGGTATTCCGGAAGGGGAAAAAGAGAAGATTCTGGAAAATATATGGGATAAGCGAATCAGCAGGGAAATCACGGGACTGATGCTTCTTTTGTTAAAAAAGGAGCATTATGGAGAACTCATACAGGTATTAGATTATTTTATTGCCAAGGTTCAGGAAAAAGAAAAAATTGGAATTGCCTATGTGAAGACAGCGGTTCCTCTTTCAGAGGAGCAGAAGAAAAAGGTGGAGAAAAGGCTTTTGGAAACCACTTCTTATCGGTCCTTTGAGATGCACTTTGCTGTGGAAGAGGCCTTGATTGGCGGTATGGTCATTCGTATCGGCGACAGGGTTCTGGACAGCAGCATCAGGACGAAGTTAGCGAATCTAAGCAGGCAGTTATATCAGATTAAGCTGCAGTAATGCAGAAAATAAAAGAAAGGTGCGAACGGATCCATGAATTTGAAACCAGAAGAAATAAGTTCAGTAATCAAGGATCAAATTAAAAGATACGCAGCCGAAATGGAAGTATCCGAGGTGGGTACGGTTATTCAGGTAGCAGATGGTATTGCTCGTGTACATGGATTGGAAAATGCCATGCAGGGTGAGCTTTTGGAATTTCCCGGTGAAGTATACGGCATGGTGCTGAATCTGGAAGAGGACAATGTGGGTGCCGTGCTTTTGGGCAGCCAGAGAAGCATCAACGAAGGCGATGTGGTGAAGACTACCGGCAGAGTTGTAGAGGTACCGGTAGGTGATGCACTGCTGGGACGTGTAGTGAATGCATTGGGACAGCCTATCGATGGCAAAGGCCCTCTGCAGACGTCGAAATACCGCAAGATTGAAAGGGTGGCATCCGGCGTTATTACCAGAAAATCCGTAGATACACCGCTTCAGACCGGTATCAAGGCTATCGACTCCATGGTGCCTATCGGCAGAGGACAGCGTGAATTGATTATTGGAGACAGGCAGACAGGTAAGACTGCCATTGCCATTGACACGATTATTAACCAGAAGGGGCAGAACGTAAAGTGTATTTACGTGGCTATCGGACAGAAGGCTTCTACAGTGGCGACCATTGTAAAGACTCTGGAAGAGTACGGTGCCATGAATTACACTACGGTAGTAGCAGCTACCGCAAGTGAACTGGCTCCTTTACAGTATATAGCTCCTTATTCGGGCTGCGCTATCGGTGAGGAATGGATGGAGAACGGAGAGGACGTGCTGGTTGTATATGACGACCTGAGCAAGCATGCGGCTGCATACCGTACACTTTCCCTGCTCTTAAAGCGTCCCCCCGGACGTGAGGCATATCCCGGTGACGTATTCTATCTGCATTCCAGACTGTTAGAGCGTGCGGCAAGAATGAGCGAGGAATACGGCGGCGGTTCTCTGACGGCACTGCCGATTATTGAGACGCAGGCAGGAGACGTTTCTGCCTATATTCCTACCAACGTCATTTCTATTACGGACGGCCAGATATATCTGGAAACAGAAATGTTCAATGCGGGCTTCAGACCTGCGGTAAATGCAGGCTTATCCGTATCCCGTGTAGGCGGTGCGGCACAGATTAAGGCGATGAAGAAGATTGCAGCTCCCATCCGTGTGGAACTGGCACAGTACCGGGAACTGGCAGCTTTTGCACAGTTCGGTTCTGAACTGGATGACGATACCAAAGAAAAGCTGGCACAGGGCGAACGTATCAAGGAAATCTTAAAACAGCCTCAGTACAAGCCTATGCCTGTACAGTATCAGGTTATTATCATCTACGCAGCTACCAACAAATACCTGTTGGATGTGCCTGTAGAAGATATCACCAGATTTGAGAAGGAATTCTTTGAATATCTGGATACCAAATATCCTGAGATACCGCAGACAATAGCAGAGGAAAAGGTAATATCCGAGGCAACGGAGGAGCTCTTGAAGAAAGCAATTACGGGCTTCAAGGCGGAATTCGCTTCGTGAAGATAGGAACAGGTGATTGATTATGGCTTCTATGCGAGATATAAAGCGTCGTAAGAGCAGTATACAGAGTACCCAGCAGATTACCAAGGCGATGAAGCTGGTGTCTACGGTCAAGCTGCAGCGGGCAAGGCAGAATGCAGAGAAATCAGAAGATTACTTTTCCTGTATGTATGAGACGGTTACTTCTATTTTGGCAAGAACAATCGGTATGAAGCATCCTTATCTGGAGGGTGGTACCGGTGGCAAAAAGGCAGTCATCGTAATGACTTCCAACAGAGGACTTGCCGGCGGCTACAATTCCAATGTGGTGAAGCTGGTGACGGGCAACTTTGAAAAAGAGGATGTCATAATCTATGCGGCAGGTAAAAAAGGCCGTGATTCTCTTTTTAGGAAAGGCTATGAGATTGCGGTGGATGCTTCCGAAATAGTAGAGGAACCGGCATATGCGGATGCCATGCAGCTTTCCAAACAGCTGCTTACGGATTTTGAACAGGGAAAAATCAGTGAAATTTACCTGGCATATACCTATTTCAAAAATACAGTGAGTCACATCCCTACCTTGCTCAAGCTTCTTCCGGTACAGATGCCGGAAACGGAGGAGGGAGAAGAAAAGGATGAAATGAAAGCTCCCATGAATTTTGAAATGGATGATGAAGATGCATTGAATCTGATTATTCCCAAGTATATTACCAGTCTTATTTACGGAGCACTGGTGGAATCCGCGGCCAGTGAAAACGGTGCAAGAATGCAGGCTATGGATTCTGCGACCAGCAATGCAGAGGAAATGATAGGAGATTTGACGCTTATGTATAACAGAGCGCGTCAGGGCTCCATTACACAGGAATTGACCGAAATCATTGCAGGTGCGAACGCAATCTCTTAACAGAGATGCAACGCAGTCTCCTGACGGAGATGCGAGAAATGAGAGAAAGGACAACAAGATGGCAGGAGTAAATAAAGGAAAAATTACCCAGATAATTGGTGCGGTCCTGGATATCCGTTTTGAGGAAGGCCACCTTCCTAAAATCAACGAAGCAATTGTTATACCGCTTAAGGACGGGGACAGCCTTACGGTTGAGGTTGCCCAGCATCTGGGTGACGATACGGTAAGATGTATCGCCATGGGTACCACGGACGGTCTTATTCGTGGTATGGAGGCCGATGCAACGGGTGCGCCGATTTCTGTACCCGTAGGAGAGAATACCCTGGGACGTATGTTTAACGTTTTAGGTAAGCCTATTGATAACAAACCGGCCCCTGAGAACGTGACCTACGAGCCGATACACAGGCCGGCACCGGAATTTTCGGAGCAGTCTACCCAGACGGAGCTTTTGGAAACCGGTATCAAGGTCGTGGATTTGCTGTGCCCTTATCAGAAGGGTGGTAAGATTGGCCTCTTCGGTGGTGCAGGTGTAGGCAAAACGGTACTTATTCAGGAACTCATCAGAAATATTGCGACGGAGCACGGTGGCTATTCCGTATTTACCGGTGTAGGCGAACGTACCCGTGAAGGCAACGATTTGTACCATGAGATGACAGAGTCAGGCGTTATCGATAAGACTACCATGGTATTCGGACAGATGAATGAACCCCCCGGAGCGCGTATGAGAGTCGGTCTTACCGGACTTACCATGGCTGAATATTTCAGAGACAAAGGTGGTAAGGACGTACTTTTGTTCATTGATAATATTTTCCGTTTCACCCAGGCAGGAAGCGAAGTGTCCGCACTATTGGGACGTATGCCTTCCGCAGTAGGTTATCAGCCCACGCTGCAGACGGAAATGGGTGCGCTGCAGGAGCGTATTACTTCTACAAAAAACGGTTCCATTACTTCCGTACAGGCAGTTTATGTGCCTGCGGATGACTTGACTGACCCGGCGCCGGCAACAACCTTTGCTCATTTGGATGCAACTACCGTACTTTCCCGTTCTATTGTAGAGCTGGGTATTTATCCGGCAGTTGATCCTCTGGAATCCACTTCCCGTATTCTGGACCCCAGAATCGTGGGTGAGGAGCACTATAAGGTGGCCCGTGGTGTGCAGGAGATTTTGCAGCGTTATAAGGAATTACAGGATATTATCGCTATCCTGGGTATGGATGAATTGTCCGAGGAGGATAAGCTGGTGGTTTCCCGTGCGAGAAAGGTACAGAGATTCTTATCACAGCCTTTCTTCGTGGCAGGACAGTTTACCGGTCTGGAAGGAAAATATGTACCTGTTTCTGAGACTATCAGAGGCTTTAAGGAGATTCTGGAAGGAAAGCATGATGATATTCCCGAAAGCTATTTCCTGAATGCAGGCAGCATTGACGATGTATTGGCAAGAGTCAAATAAGAGGTAGCTATGGAACAATTCAGATTGCGGATCATTACCCCTGAAAGGGTATTTTATGAAGGTGATGTCGATATGGTGGAGTTCAATACCACAGAGGGTGAAATCGGTGTTCTGCCGGGACATATCCCTATGACGGTAGTGATAAAGCCGGGGATTTTGACTATCACTGAAGAAAAGGAAACAAAAGAAGCGGCACTCCACGCAGGCTTTGCGGAAATTCTGCCGGAGGGTGTCATCATTCTGGCAGAAATCGTGGAATGGCCAAATGAAATTGATGCGGACCGGGCCGAAGCGGCAAGGAGGCGGGCGGAGGAACGCATCCGGAGCCATACTCCCGAAACCGATCTGGCGCGCGCCGAGACTGCATTGCAGCGTGCTATTGCCAGAATTACTGTACTGAAATAACGAGAAGGGGCTGTTGCAAATTGTGCTTTGTTGAGCAATTGATTATGCAACAGCCTTTTTGTGGCTATATGTGGCAGTGGCATTCGGGAACTTTCGTGCATATGCTAAGAAAAAGGGAAACGGGGTAGAACCTTGGACTACCAGCACAGAATCCTGCCTTTTTACATGTCCTACCAGGCACCATATTTTATGCGGGAAGAAGATAGTGTCCTCAAGGACTTGGAATACCTTCAACAGATATATCCTGCACAGGCAAAGCTGTTGCAAAAACGGATTGCAGAAATCTTAGATATGATGGACTATGAGGGGAGTATGCTTTATGATGAGTATCCTGATAAATGGCAGCTGTATCGGTTAAAGGATTCCATTGTGGACATCTTAAAGCGTGAAGAGGAAGAGAGTACGGAAATGGAACATACACCTCCTGAAAAATGGGAATGGATAGGGGATATGATACAAATCGTACTCTATTATGAGATTTACAAGAGGAGACATGGAAACCGCAGAGGTTTCTTAAAATTTTAGTTGTGGTTTTATGATAAAGCCAGTAAAATATAGTCATGGTGCCAGGGTCCGGCTAAAAGGGATGGAGCTTTGGCCCCATGACTATTGTATTGTGAGGTGGAAGCCTGCATGGAAGAACTGGATTTTTTGTTGAAGGAATTAGTCGGAGAAGAGCTTTGCCGGATGATTCTGAGCAATCCTGTGGATAGAGAAAAAGGAAGCAAGGTCACAGTAAGGCCTGTAATGATGAAAGGGGAGCTTAGTTTTCAGGAGACCCTGTATAAAGGAAATAAGGTTTATCATAGGAACTGTACGGCAGAAGAACTGAGAAACCGAATACTTTCTTATATGCAGACGGATTTTAAGCAGGCAGAGATAGAAACGACGACCTGCAAGGCAACGGTTCTGGTAAGCAAAAAGGGAAAACTCACAATAAAGAAGAAATACCTCGCGGCAATGAAAAACGGTGGTGGAGCGGACACTTTACAAAAAGACAGACAGGCACTCCTTTCACACAATCGCACTAAGAAGTATATCCTGGAGGAGGGAAAACCGGTGGACTTTTTGGTGGGACTGGGCGTACAGACACCGGATGGCCGGATTGTCAAAGCCAAATATGATAAGTTCCGCCAGATTAACAGATATCTGGAGTTTATCGAGGATATTGTAAAGAAACTTCCAAACGACAGACCTGTCAGGATTATTGATTTCGGATGTGGAAAATCTTATCTCACTTTTGCGATGTATTATTATCTGCATGTTTTGAAACAATATGAGGTCAGAGTGACCGGTCTGGATTTAAAAGAAGACGTGATTGATTTCTGCAACGAACTGGCAGAAAAATATCACTATGAGCATTTACATTTTGAAAAGGGAGATATCAGCACCTATGAGGGGGCGGACGCAGTGGATATGGTGGTGACGCTGCATGCCTGTGATACTGCTACGGATTATGCCTTGGAAAAGGCTGTAAAATGGGGTGCAAGAGTAATCATGGCAGTGCCTTGCTGCCAGCATGAGGTGAACAGGCAGATTTCCAGTCCGGAGCTGTCACAGATATTGAAGTATGGCCTGATTAAGGAGCGGATGTCGGCACTGATTACGGATGCAGTACGGGCCAACCTGTTAGAAGAGATGGGATATGACACCCAGATACTGGAATTTATTGATATGGAGCATACACCCAAGAATTTGCTGATTCGCGCAGTCAAGAGGGAGGGTATGCGTCCTAAGGGCGGGGACATCAGGCAAACGACGGAGTTTCTGCATATAGAAACGACCCTGCAAAGGCTTTTGGAGGAACAAAAAGATTGAAAAATGCAAAAAAAGCGATTTTAAAAGGAATAGTTTTCGGGCTAACCTTTTTTGCCGCTATCATTATTATCAGCAAAATTATGAATAAGGGGAATAATGATCTGACCGTGGAAATGGCACAGGCAAGCTTTCCTGTGGTTACCATGGGGATGGATGGTGTGATGTATAACGAACTCCATGGGTATGCCCAACCCATGGATACCGCGTATATGAGAGATACTATCACGGCACTACAGGAAGACCGTACCACAGAGTTCACCATAGATACCTATGGCCAGCTTATCAATGCTATTTCCTATGAGGTACGAAGTGTGGATGGGGAACGTCTGATAGAGAATACAAAGGTTACGGAATATGAGGAAACCGCAGGAGTCATCAGAGGAACCATCACGGTAAAGGATTTAATCGAAGAGGATGTGGAATATGAGCTGGTGATTGTGATTGACACAGAAGAGGGAAAGAGCATCCGGTACTATACGAGAATTGTGTGGACCACTGACTACCATCTGGCAGAAAAGCTGGCTTTCGCCAAGGACTTCCATGAAAAGACCTTTGATAAGGATGCGGCTCAGGATTTGACAAAATATATGGAAACCAATTCTGAGGGTGATAACTCCACTCTTCATAAGGTGGATATTCATTGCAGCTTAAACCAGGTGACATGGGGTAACCTTTCTGTCCGGCGCGTGACGGAGCCGGTATTTAATGTGACGGAGCTGGCGGTGCAGACGGCCAGCATTACAGCGCAGTATATTGTGTCAACAGGCTCAGGTAATGACACAAAATATTTCTATGTGGAGGATTATTACAGGCTGCGGTATACAACAGACAGAATTTATCTGTTGGATTATGTCCGCACTATGGACAGTATTTTGGATGCAACAGATGATATCTATGTGAATGATAAGATCATGCTGGGTGTTGCGGATGAAAATCTGTCCTTTGTAGAAAGTGAGGATGGCAATGTATTTGCCTTTGTGGTGCAGAACCGGCTTTACAGCTATAATGTAACCACAAACAAGATGTCCGTTGTGTTTGGCTTCTATGATGAGAAAAATGCAGATGCCAGAACCTTGTATAACCAGCACGGGATTCAAATATTGGATATTGATGAAGGCGGAAATATCAGCTTCGTGGTATATGGTTATATGAATAGAGGACGACATGAGGGAGAAGTCGGTCTTCAGGTATATTATTATGACAGCACGCTCAATACCATAGAAGAGGCACTTTATATACCCTACGATAAGACATATCAAATCTTGAAGGCAGAGGTAGAACAGCTGCTTTACCTGAACAGGGAAAACTATCTTTATCTGGTTCTGGAGGATTCTGTCTATGAAATCAATTTGACAGAAAAGACTTATCATCGTGTAATCGAGATAACACAGGATGACAGTATGAAGGCTTCAGAAAGTAATAAGATGGCAGTCTGGCAAAGCGGAGGCAGCCTGTATGAAGCAGATAAGCTGGTTCTGATGAATTTAGGAAACCGAAAACAGGTCACGATTAGTGCCGGGGCCGACGAATATATTATGCCATTAGGCTTTATGGGAGAAGATCTGATATATGGTGTGGCACGCAGGGAAGATATTGTAACGGACAGTGCCGGCAGAACTACTTTTCCTATGCATACGGTTTATATTCAGGATGCGGAGGGGAAGGTACTGAAATCCTATAGGGAGGAAGGTATTTACGTAAGCGGCTGCAGTATGCAGAATAACCAAATCAATCTGGACAGATTGATTAAGCTGGAAGACGGCACCTATGTGGAAACGACACAGGATCATATTATGAACAACAGCGAGGTGACAACAGGAAAAAATACCGTAATGGCTGTTGTGACAGAAAACTATGGGAAATTTATTCAGATTGCTGTTAAAAACACCATAGATTCGAAAGCAATTCAGATCCTTACACCTAAGGAAGTATTGTATGAGGGAGGAAGAGAACTTACACTTTCGGAGGAGAATGTTACGGGCAGATACTATGTCTATGGTCCTGACGGGATAGAAGGGATCTATCGTAACCCTGCAAAGGCTGTCATTCTCGCAGAAGAAAAGGCGGGTGTGGTGTTGAATGATGCCGGCGACTATGTATGGATTCGAGGGAACCGTGTCACGAGAAATCAGATTATGGCAATAGAAGGCGCTACGGTCACGGAGGAGAAGGACAGTCTGGCAGTGTGTCTGGATACCATGCTGAAGTTTGAGGGCGTGGTCCGCAATTCTGAATATCTGCTTTCCTCGGGGGAAACGGCATATTCGATTTTAGAGGACAATTTGTATGGCGCACAGATTTTGGATTTGAAGGGCTGTTCTTTGGATGCGGTATTGTATTATGTCAATCAGGATATTCCGGTACTGGCATCTTTAAATGACGGAAGCGCCGTGCTGATTATCGGATTTAATGAATATAATATTGTGGTAATGAATCCACAGAAAAGTGCCCCAAAGGATGCGATTTATAAGATTGGCATCAAGGATTCAACACAGTGGTTTGAAGAAAACGGCAACTGTTTCATCACATATATACGATAAGGGAAGTGCTCTGGCACGTTCATACTTTACCGGATGAACGTGCCGGCATATTACCGGAAAAGCCCGTAAATACGGGATTGCAACCAATAGTTTCCCTCTGAAAGGCCAAATGAAAACCAGAATGTATAGCGCAACCGGGGCGTTTTTTCTATACTGTGAATAAAATTTGAAAGCGCGTGGCAACGTGCGGATGGGAGCATATATGAATATAGAAATTGCAAACCGCTTGGTGAATTTAAGAAAGCAAAACAATCTCTCTCAGGAGGCTTTGGCAGAAAAGCTTGGTATCAGCCGTCAGGCAGTCAGCAAATGGGAGCGTGCGGAAGCTTCCCCGGATACGGACAATCTGATATTATTGGCAAGACTTTACGGTGTATCCCTGGATGAACTGTTAAAGACAGAGGATGAAATCCCCATGCCGGAGCCGGAAGAATGGCAGGCAGATGACAGGAAAGAAGAAACGGACGAACCGGGGCAGGATGACAGTGGGGAAGACACCTATTATGAAGATGCGGATGGGAAAAAGGTTCATATAGGAAAAGACGGCATTCATGTGACGGATGGTAACGATCAGGTACACATCGGCTGGGGCGGTATCCATGTGCAGGAGCATGGCGGCGATGAAGTACATGTAGGCTGGGATGGTATACATGTCAATGAAGGCGGTGAAGAGGTTGTATGGACGAACCGGGATGGTTTCGGAGGAATGGAACCGAAGCTGCGTTTCCCGGTGGGGCTTATTATCTGCATCGCGTACCTGATTATAGGGATTGCTTACAATGCATGGCATCCGGGCTGGCTGATACTGTTGCTGATACCGATACTGGAAAGCCTGATTACTGCAGTGAAAAGAAGAAATGCCAGCCGTTTTGCATATCCGATTGTAGCCTTGCTGTTCTTTTTGGCATACAGGATATTTGCAGGCAGCTGGATGGGCTGGATAGCATTTCTGACCATACCAATCTATTATTCTCTGATATCTTATATTAAGTCCCTGCTCCGTCACAGAAGATGGAAAAAGGCGCAGAAGGCACAGAGAGTGGACTACAGAGAAGTAAGGGAGGAAGAATAATATGAGGCATTTGTTTCAGGGAGTAGAGTTAAGAAGCAGCAGAGAGTTTTCACTGGAAGGAATACATACTATCTGGATACAGACTGCTGCACAGGATATTGATTTTTCAAAAGAAGAAAGAGACGGATTGTTAGTCAATGAATATTTGAACGAATGGACAGAAATTGCCAATGTAGAAAAGAAGGGGGATGCCCTTTGCTTTACCATGGAAAAAACAGTATCAGTACAGGTTTCCTTTGGCGGCGCTGACAAGACTGAGCGTATCCGATTTGCGGTGCCGGACAGCTTTCGTGGACAGATTTATGCCGGCGCAGCATCAGGAGATGTAGATTTCCCCGGCGAATGGGAACTTGAAAACCTACAGGTCAATACTGCCAGTGGAGATATCAACATAGGCAATGTAAAAGCGGAGCACTTTTTGATAGAAACAAAATCCGGCGATATCGATATTGCCGGCACCTGGGGAGACAGACAGATATCCAGTATCAGTGGAGATATCTGCATGGGGGATGGCAATGGCAGACTTCTTGTGAACAGCACCAGTGGAGAGGTGGATATTGCCAACAGGACAGGTGGTGTGCAGATAGAAAGCGTCAGTGGCGATATTGTGGCCAAAGTAGTTTCTTTGGATGGGGCATCTCATATCAGCAGTGTCAGCGGGGATGTGGATGTTGCTATTGCCGCCGGAAGTCCCTGCTGCATTACAGCAGAAACTGTCAGCGGCGATATCACTCTTCAGATGAAAACAGTACAGATTGCCAGACAGAATAAAAAATCCATACAGATATTTTCCGGTGACGTCGTTGGAACAAATAAGACCTTGGAAATATCGACAGTCAGCGGAGATATTGGATTAGCTAATCTGACAGGCTCGCAGAATTGATTAATCTGCTGTCCGGAATATACGGGCGGCATTTTTTTGCAATACAAACAGCAGCATCATACCCAAAATACCACAGGAAATAATTTCTCCTGCGCCTACCGTGAGTACCAGATACCATAACGCATCTGTCAGCCCATAGCCGTATGGAGAAGTCAGAACCAGAGGAACAATAATTGCATTTGCAAGAATCGTGGGAACGGGAACCAGCCACTTCCATTTACGCAGGGCATACGCGCCCAGCGCGCCAATCAAAGAAGCCAGACTTCCTACCAGAATATCCAACAGGCAGCAGCCGGTTAAGATGTTGGATAAAAGGCATCCGATATACAGGCCCGGAATAGCAGCCGGTGTAAAAAAGGGAAGGATGGCGAGTGCCTCGGAGAGACGCACCTGAATGGCTCCCGAAGCCAGTCCGAAGGCATTGGCAATAAAAGTCAACACCACATAGAGGGCAGCAATCATGGCTGCCTGTGTCAGAAACAGTACTTTTTTGTTTTTCATTTTTTTCTCCTTTAGTTTTGTTTTTTCGCCGCAATCAGAGCGGTTTGGTCAGGAAGGTCTCGAACTGACCG
>JBJFCM010000022.1:0-6609 GCA_051888955.1 Lachnospiraceae bacterium
TTTCTGTTCCTCTCTGAGCTTTGTAACAAAATGCTCCAGCCTGCCCATGGCAATCTTCAGTTTTTCCAAAGAATAAGCATAGGAAATACGCAAGTACCCTTCCCCGCTTTCGCCGAAAGCCGTTCCCGGCACTGCTGCCACCTTCTCTTCCTCTAAGAAGCGGGTAGCAAACTCTTCACTGGTCATGCCGAATTCCTTGATGCAGGGGAATACATAAAATGCACCAAAGGGTTCAAAGCACTCCAGCCCCATTTCCTTGAAGGCATGCATCAGGTAGCGTCTCCTCTGGTTGTAAGCAGTCCGCATTTCCAAAATGTCTTCGTCTCCGTTCTTCAATGCCTCGATACCGGCATACTGTCCGGTGGTCGGTGCACACATGATAGCGTACTGATGAATCTTGGTCATCTGTTCGATGATAGCCTGTGGTCCGCATACATAGCCCATTCTCCAGCCGGTCATGGCATAGGCCTTGGAAAAGCCGTTAATCAATATGGTTCTCTCCTGCATTCCCGGCAGGCTTGCGATAGATACATGCTTCCCCTTATAGGTCAGTTCTCCGTATATCTCATCAGACATCACATAGATATCTTTTTCTATAATGACCTTCGCAATGGCCTCCAGGTCTTCCTTTTCCATAATGGCACCGGTGGGATTGTTGGGGAAGGGAAGAATCAGCAGCTTCGTCCTGTCCGTAATAGCATCCAAAAGCTCCCCTGCCGTCAGGCGGAACTCATTTTCAGCCTTCAGGTTGATGATAACCGGTTTTCCACCGGCTAAAATCGTGCAGGGCTCATAGGAAACATAGCTGGGCTGCGGTATCAGCACCTCATCTCCCGGATTGAGCATGGCACGCATACCAATATCAATCGCTTCCGAACCGCCCACCGTTATCAGTACCTCCTTCTCGGCATGATAACGGAGACCCTGGGTACGGTACAGGTAATGGCAGATTTCCTCCCGAAGAGCCATAAGGCCGGCATTGGAGGTATATTTTGTGTGTCCTTTTTCCAAAGAATAGATACCCTCGTCACGGATGTGCCAGGGTGTATCAAAATCAGGTTCGCCGACACCTAATGAGATTGCATCCTTCATCTCACTTACGATGTCGAAAAACTTACGGATGCCGGAGGGTTTGATTCCGACAATCTGGTCAGCAAGTGGATTTCTCATGGTGTAATCAGCTCTCTTTCGTCTTCATATTTTTTGGTAAGGATAGTCCCGTGATCCTTGTATTTCTTCAATACAAAATGGGTAGCGGTACTCAGCACGCCGTCCAGAGTGGAAAGCTTGTCGGATACGAAATTAGATACCTCCTTTAAGGACTTGCCCTCTAAGGATACCAAAAGATCGTAGCCGCCGGAAATCAGGTATACGGAATGTACTTCAGGGTACTTATAGATGCGCTCTGCAATATTGTCGAATCCCTGTCCTCTCTGAGGCGTAATGCGTACTTCAATCAGTGCATTCACCTTTTCAATACTGGTCATCTCCCAGTTGATCAGGGTATGGTATCCGCAAATAATGCCCTCGCTCTCCAATGCCGCCAGTTCATTGACTACATCGATTTCTTCCACACCCAAAATCACTGCCAGCTCTTTTAAATCCATACGGCTGTTTTTTTCAATAATACGTAATAATTCTTCTCTCATTCCCAAATTTCCTTTCTATTTCTTAAGTTTCATCGTTACGGTTCAGCCGGAAAATCCGGCTGTAATATTGCGTCCGTTTTGGGCCGCTCCAGGAAGCGCCTTTCTTCTTCATTTATGACTATTCTGTCATGGTTATCCGTTGTTTTTCCAACCACGACAGCCGGAATATGTACTGCTTCCAAAGCCTGCACCAAATGGTCTCCGTTGTCCGCTGTCATCAGCAGACATCCGCCGGAAAGCAACTCATAGGGGCTTATGCCGAAAAACTCGCATACCTCTATGGTTTCCTGCTTTACAGGAATTTTCTTCAGGTCTATGGCCAGTCCAACGCCAGCGCTTTCTGCCAGTTCCCAAAGGGCCGCGAATATGCCGCCCGTTGAAACATCATGCATTGCGCTCACATTGGACTTTACGGCGGTGGCAGCCTCCGGTATGATGGAAAGATATCTGCCAAAGGCAGCCGCCTCGTCTATCATATGGAGCGGATATCTTAAAAGCAGCCTGTCCCGATACTGCCCTGCCAGGCGTGCCGTTCCTTCTAATCCTATCCACTTACTGATTACCACATCCTGTCCCGGTACTGCCCCTGCCGGAAGCTGCCTCCCGGCTTTCAGGCTGCCGGTCATGCTCACCGATACAACCGGGCTCGTAACCTTATCCGAAATCTCCGTATGTCCTCCCGCAATCCGTACCTGAATTTCTTTCGCCGCCTGATCTGCTTCTTTCATGATGGCAGTAAGTACTGCTTCCTCCGCCTGCTCCGGTAACACAATGGAAAGCATTGCCATGACAGGTATCGCTCCACTACAGGCAATATTGTTGGCCGCCTTTATAAAAGCGTATCTGATATCCGCCGGTTTGGTCAGAACCGCAGCCTGCATTGATGTGGCCCAGGAAGCATCCTCACATGCAAAAATGGCGCAGTCTGCCCCTACGCCTGCGCCACTTATTACATTTGCATTTATGCTTTTTATCTGCTTCAATACGGAGCGCTTCAAAACGCTTTCCGATATTTTACCGACCTTCATCTCAGATTTCCTTTTCGTGTAGCTTATTGTGCCGGGTCTACATTCTGCTCCACCTGACCCTCTACCGGAGCTGCCGTCAGCAGGGCAATGACATTCTTTACATGGTCGATGCTGCCTGTTCCGATTGCCGCCATGATTTCATTATAGGCATTGGGATCGGCTGTGGCAACACCTACCACTGCACTTCGCGGTGTCATCTTGTAGCTGCTGGTATTGACGATTTCGCGGCTTACCTCTACGCCATTTTCCTTTACTACCTTCCAGAGCCTTGCCTTGTAGCCGATATGCGCGCCTGTAACGCTGATATAACCAACGGGCTGCCCGGCATCAGGATAAAGAGCATCTGTTTCGGGATAAGTGGTTTCCAACACCTCACTGACATACTCTACCGTATGGTCGGCCGATCTTGTCTCCACACCGTATATATTGAAGGTAATACGCTTATCTGAGGTGGTGTAACCCTCTATATAAATTGGATAATCCGTGTTGTTCACAAATTTGAAATCCTTACCGGAGGACTCTGCAATGGCTGCGTCTGCGGAAGGGTCCACGTAGGTCACTATCATGGAATGGTTGTGCCTTTCCGTTACTTCCAGTTCCGACAGCAGAACTGCATTGTAAAGTGTAGTAGAAACCTGACAGATACCGCCGCCAAGAGAATCCACCACCTTACCGTTCAGGTAAGAGCCAGCCATATAATAGCCGTTTCTTTCAGAAAACGGTGCAACGGCTTCATAGGTAGAAAACTCATCTCCCGGATACAGAAGCGTACCGTTAATCAGCCTGCAGCCATTTGCCACATTGGCACTTCGGCTGGACCCTGACGTGGAATAGGAAGTGGTAAAGGTTCCCAGCACATCCGTCACCTTTAACAGTTCTTCTTTGGTTCCCCTGGGCTCGCTGACCACAATATCAAGGGGAATCGTACATGTTTCCCGGCTCCATTCCCCGGTAAGATAGCCATATATCGTATCGATGGAATTCTCCACATCCAGCAGATAGCCGGTCTGACCTTCCACGACGCTGAACACACCGTTTTCCCTGACAAGGTCCATGTCCACGGCTTCCCTGTCATACTGGCTGCATTTTTCTGTCAAAACAGCGTCTATAGCTGTAATATCAAAATCCAGCTCTATGGGATAAATCTTTTTTTCATGCTCCAAATCCTTCAACGCTTTGTAACGCTGCACAATATTGCCCTGTGTTCCCAGCGTAATCGCTTCTTCTATGATCTCCCGGTTGCTCCAGCTTATCCCCAATTCACCTGCGGTCACAATCACTTCCTGATTGTCCGCCGCAAGCAGAGTGATTTCCACCGGGCTTAAAGATGCGACATACTCCTCTACTGCCGCTTCTGCCTCTTCCACTGTCATGCCGGCCAAAGAAATATCACCGGCATAGACACCTTGTTTGATGGTATCCGCATTCTTAGCTTCTGCCTGCGCAGACGGATATAAGGCCAGTATCGCCGCCACACCAAGAAGCAGGGTTATCCTCGTCATAAATTTTTTCATAAATGAATTGCTCCTCTACACCTTCTGCAAGATTGTATTTGCAGAAAAAATATGGTACTCTAAATTAGGTCACATGCCAAGCAGCATGGGAACTACCATAGCCAGAACCAAAAACAGGATGATGACACCTGAAATGATTCGTTGTGTTTTTCTATTACGCATATTGAACATTTTAACCACCTTCCTTACACAGGCCTTTGAACGATTATGCAAAATCTACTGAAAGGATATTATATATGAAAACACTGTTTTTGTCCAGTTTAATCGTGTTCTGTCTGCTCATTGCCTATGAGAACAGAAAGCACAGAAAAATGGAGGAAAAATTCCAAAAAGACTTCTGGGACAGGGAAAGACAGGCTAACAGCACCCGTAAGAAATCTTTGGACAATCTGGAATATATTACCATCCCTTTTGAGGAGCTGCCCATGGATATCCTGAAGGAGGATCCGTCTGTTTCAGAATACCACACCCTGCTAACCAGTCTTTCTTCCCAAAAAATCGTCAATCTGACCGGTTTTACCAACACGGATTTAAAACTCCAGTATGGCGCCGCCAACATTACCTGTCTGTCGGAATATGACCAGAATTATACCCTCTTAGCCCGAACTTTACAGGAGTGGGCTGAAAAGCTCTATGTTGCAGGCTTTGAAAAAGAAACACAGACCATTTTGGAATTCGCCGTTTCTACCAAAACAGATGTCAGCCACAGCTATTATCTTTTGGCCGACATCTACGACCACCGGGGTGAATCCGAAAAAAAAGCGGTGCTTATCGAAACAGCCGGGCTGCTGCGTTCCCCCATGAAAAATGCTATCGTCCGTACTTTGCAAGAATCTGGTCCGTATAGCGGCTGGCTTCATTCCGCGTAAGTTTATCCAAATCATACTCTGTAATAAGCTTATGCTTCTTAAGCAGCTTATATAACCGTTCTTTTTGCGCCGGGGTAATGGGTGTCTCGCGTTTTACCTGATAATTCAGCTTTTCCGGCACAAAAAGCCCATCCGGTTCCCTGCCTTCCCCAAAATCCTTCCACAGCCTGTCATACAGAACACAGGTAGCCTCCGCATCCGCCAGGGCACGATGTGCCCTGTGGGGAATCTGATAGTGCCTGCACAAGAAATCCAGGCTCCGGCTCTCCAGATCCGGCAGGAATTTACGCGCCAGCTTCAAGGTATCTATCCCCTGTCTCTCAAAGGTCATTTTATTATTAACTGCGGCCCTTTTTATGAAAGAATAATCAAACAGTACGCTGTGTCCTAACAGAACAGCATCCTGCAGAAAATCCATAAGCTCCGGCAATACCTCTGCAATATCGGGAGCATTTTTCAGTTGCTCATCACAGATACCTGTCAGTTCTATCACCTTATCCGGCAGCAGCCTTCCGGGATTTACAAAGGTCTCAAAGCTGCCCATCCGCTCTCCCTTTTCTACCCTGACCGCTCCGATTTCAATAATCCTGTCAGTCTTGGGATTCAGTCCCGTAGTCTCCAAATCTATGCAGACGTAGCTGTCTATCTTGCTCATGTTATGGAATCCTTCTTTCTGCTCACTTGTCTTGCGCACAACGCTTTGAGGCTCATCGGAATGTCCGGCATCAGTTGCGCAGCATGGAATAACAGCCGCCAGCATCACCCATGTATGCAATCCCCTACTTCGTCCTCTTCTTATAATCCGGGCACAAATGTGTCATGAAGCACTCCCCGCACTTCGGCGTAGGTGCCTTGCAGATTTCCCGTCCAAAAGTAATGAGCTGGATATTGTAGAGGATCCAGTGGTCCTTTGGCAACGCCTTCATCAGCTCCTGTTCCACCTTTACCGGGTCATCCGACTTACAAAGGCCCAGCTTTTTGGAGATACGTTTCACATGGGTATCCACCACAATGCTTGGTTCATGGAAAATATTGCCCCTGATGACATTGGCAGTCTTTCTTCCCACGCCCGCAAGTGCCGTCAGTTCGTCGATACCGGATGGCACTTCTCCGTTATATTTTTCCATCAGCTCCTTACAGCAGGCAATGATATTTTTGGCCTTATTGTGATAAAAGCCGGTGGAATGGATGTCCTGTTCCAGCTCCTTTAAATCCGCATTGGCGAATGCTTCCACCGACGGATACTTTTGAAACAGACTGGCTGTTACGATGTTGACCCTGGCGTCCGTACACTGGGCGCTCAGCATGGTAGCAATCAAAAGCTGCCAGGCATTTTCATAATCTAAGGAGCATCTGTACTCTGTACCGTATCTTTCATCCAATGCTGCTAAAATCTCTAAAGTATGCTTTGTCGCCATTTTCTCCTCCTGTCTAAAGCAGCCCTGTACCCATCGGGCTTTTCCATACAACTACTCTGGCTTCGTGGGTCAGGGGACTGCGGTTTTTATAATCAAACAGAACGTAACCTGTAGCCGCTGCCGTTTCCGCC
>JBJFCM010000022.1:6709-18423 GCA_051888955.1 Lachnospiraceae bacterium
CTCTCCCACACCGGGTAAGCAAACGGCTCCATATGGGTCATCCGGGCAAGCTGCCTGCTGTCATACTCTGTATAATCAGGCAGAAAATGCCTTTCCTCTTCTTCTCTTTTATAAAAAGAAGAAATTTCCTTTTTATAGGGAGCAAGGTCACAAGCAAACTCCGGTCTGCTCTTTACATTTTCACGCAGGTACAAATCGAAGGTCAGAAGCTCCCTGTATAACCCGGACCTTTCGGCGTCATATTTTTCAGCAAACTGCAGCAGCACCTGGTACCGGTAGATGCGGGAGGGCGTCTCCGTAAAGCAGCCCTCTTTTTCATAAAAGTCCGCCAGCGCCTCATACATGGCAAAGGGCCTGTCAAACATCTGCTGCAATACCGGCAGCGTGTGGGTAAACTGGTTACTGTTATAGTATAACTCCACCATTTCCTCAATACGTTTCAGACGGCAGACCTCATCATAGGAAAGCCAGTTTGTAAAGAGTACCTCATAAGGCGGCTTTTCCGTATAGGCAAGACCGTAAGCATCTGCCATTTCATGCATATAGGAGCCCTTCAATACCTTCAAAAAACCAAGCTGCAGCTGGTTGGGGGCCATGGCATAAACCTCATCAAAGGAACGTCCAAAGCTCTCATAGTCCTCAAAGGGAAGTCCCGCTATCAGATCCAGATGTATATGGATGTTATTTCCGGCCTTGATTGCCTCTACCACCTTTTTCAGCTTTTCCACATCCATGCTCCTGCGGATTTCCTTTAAGGTAACCGGATTGGTGGACTGTACACCGATTTCTAACTGCACCAGTCCCGGCCGCATGCTGTGTAACAGCGCGATTTCTTCCTCCTGTAAAATATCTCCCGCCACTTCAAAATGAAAATTAGTGACACCATTGTCATGTTCGTGAATATACTGCCAGATTGCCATAGCATGCTCATGGCTACAGTTAAAGGTTCTGTCCACAAATTTCACCTGATCTACCTGATTATCCAGGAAAAACTGTAGTTCCTTTTTTACGACACTGATGTCACGAAATCTGACTGTCTTATCGATGGACGAAAGGCAATAGCTGCACCGGAAGGGACATCCCCGTTGGGATTCATAATAAATAATGCGGTTTTGAAAACCTTCCAGATGCTCATACAGGAAAGGAATTTCCGTCATGGAAACCGGCTTTCTTTCCGCAGTCCGGCTTTCCTTCAGTACCAGTCCGGCAATATCCGTAAGCTTCCTGTCACCCTTTACATAATATTGCAGTACCTCAGAAAAAGTTTCTTCCCCTTCCCCCACCATGATGCCTGTGAGGCCGGGATACTTTTGCAGAATCACCTCTGCATCAAAGGATACCTCCGGGCCTCCCAGCCAGATTGGCAGTTCGGGACGAAGCTTGGGAAGCTCCATGATGATATCCTGTATCATATTCCAGTTCCAGATATAACAGGAGAATCCGATTACGTCCGGTTTCCTGCGGTAAATATCCGCCAGGATATCTTCACAGCGGTTATTGATTGTGTATTCCGCCAGCTCCACACAGGCAGCATTTTCTCCGGCATAGCGCTTCAGGCTGTAAATCGCCGGATTGGAATGTATATACTTTGCGTTCAATGCCACCAGTAAAAATTTCATCATAGTTCCAGCCTCTCTGCCACCTGGTTCCAAATCTCCTCCGGTATCTTAGGCAAAGGCTTTCCTGAGAGCTTTATTGCCTCCAACACGGATTTGTAAAAATAATTGATGCCGGTTACCAGCGTCTTTTTAATGGCCCTATTCAATACCATACCATATTCGTCCAGCCCGGAAACTGTAAAATCCTGTAAAAAAGCATCCACATCATAGGGAATACTAATAAGTTCCACATCAAAAACAGGCCGAGTATCTCCGCCTGCCTGTTCGCTTCCCTCCACTGTCCTTAACATGGCAAACTGTGCCTGTCTGCCCTTGCCATCAATAGCAAAGCCTAATGCTCCGGGATTTACGTACGTTTTTCCGAATTTGCAGGTCAGCTCCTGGTTGTGGCTGTGTCCGCCCAAAAGATAGTCCTCTTTCAAATCTCGCAGGGCCTCTCCCAGCAGTTTTGGATTCTCCATAAAGTTGCCCCGAAGATCAGTAGGGGAACCATGGCAGATAAACATGGCGGGACATCCGGCTAAGGAAAGCGGGCTGGCCGTAGGAAGACTTTCAAAAAAACGAATATCCTCCCCAGTCACATGCCTGGAGGTGTAATAGAGCGCACCATTTGCAGAAGAAGGCTTCCAGCCCTGGGGTTTATAAAAATTGTCAATCAGATACTGCTCCCTGTTGCCCCGCACCATATAGCAGGGATAGTTTTCCATCATCCGGTAGAGCATGGAAAGCGTCCGCTGCGGATAAGGGCTGTCCGTCACATAATCTCCCAGACAGATGATGCCATCCACGGCTTTGTCCTTTATATATGCCAAAAAAGCTTCCAGAGCCTTGTAATTTCCATGAATATCGCTAATCAGTGCCAGTTGCATAAGTGTACCCTTCTCCAAATTTTGATTACTGAAACCGCAGTTTTAATCCTTCAATCAACTCTGCCTGCACCTTGTACCAGCTTACGAAAGCTCCTCCCCGCCCATACGTGCGATGCCGTAATCTATATGTACCTTTCTGCCTTTATAAAGCTCCTTGAAACATTTGAGAATACGTCCTGCAACCATATCCCCGTTTTCTGAATTTGCATCCATCAGAATAACAATCAGCTGCTTGCTGGAATATCTTGTAGATACATCTGACCTGCGTAAGGACAGGAAGATAGCTTTCTCCAGCAGTTCCAGTGCCAGCTCTGTTTCCGTAACATCCGGATTCTGATCGTCATTTTCCATGACGGTAAAAAGTACTGTCTGCACATCCCTGTTGCTACGCTCCACAAACCTGTGAATAAAATTATACACATGATGAAAGCTTTCAAAATCAAGAGAATACACGCCTTTGCCACTGTCCTCTCGATTCATGAATTCACGAAGATAAGTTAAATCTACATTTTTCTTGCCACGGTTCTTTTCTGCCTGCAGTTTATCGCTGAAAAAGTGATAGGAATTTTTACCGTTCTGTTTGACATAATAAAGTGCCTTATCTGCACAGTTATAGAGCTTGTTAAACTCCGTTCCGTCCTCCGGAGTCTGTGCGATACCAATGGAAACAGAGGAATTGGTTTCAAATTTGCACTTTTCCAGCTTATCACATAAGTCGTTAATGATATCCGCAGCACGACTGCCGATTTCCACTTTAGAGGTAATATCCCTGATAAAAACGATAAATTCATCTCCACCGATTCGGCAAAGCACATCACCTTCTTCTGAGAAGCTCTGCAGGGTATCCGCAAACATTTTCAGAGTGCGGTCACCTGCAATATGCCCATAATTATCATTGATTGCCTTGAAATTATCCAGGTCAATCATCAGCAGCGCACCCTTAACCCCCTGTGAAATCATCAGATTGACTGTCTCTTCGGTATATACCCTGTTCCAAAGTCCCGTCAGCGCATCCTGACAGGATTTGCTCTTCATGTCGGAAACCTCCTGTATTTTCTGCTCCAATCGGTCCGCAAGGCTGCGGCGAAGCTCTTCCAGCTCCAGCGCCCGCCCTATCCGTGAACGCATTACCTCCGGGACAAAGGGTTTTGTGATAAAATCTATCGCACCTGCATTAAAGCAGCGTGTTTCCGTTTCACTATCGTTATCTGCCGTAAGGAAAATTACGGGAATGTTTTTGCAGTGTTCCATCTCCCGTATCTTCTTCAGTACTTCAAAGCCGTCCATTTCCGGCATATTGATGTCCAGCAGAATAATGTCACAGTCACCGTTTTGCAGATAGGTAAGCGCCTGCGTACCCTTAATTACCGGAATAACCTTATATTCCTCGCTTAAAACTTTTCTTGCTGTGGCAAGATTGAGCTTGTTATCGTCAATAATCAATACGTTCTTCATACGGCATTACCTCTCAAAGGACTTATCTGCGAGATCCAAAACAGCGTTTTCTATTCCATACCGGCTTGCCAGAGCACTTATGGTTCCATCTTCATAGGCAGCCTGCAGAAACTCATTTGCTTTCTCTGTCAGGTCTGAATCCTTGCGGAAACCTACACAGATCTTCTCATCGTTCAGGGCAACGGTAAATCCAAGATTATCAAACTCCTGTCCATCGCCCGCATAATATGCCGCCATAATGATATCTATCACGGCAGCATCTGCTTTTTTTGTACTGACACTTTGCAGCGCTTCCACCTGGGTCGGATAAATAGAAAAACGATAATTCATTTCATCGAGGAGAGATTCTCCTGTAGAGCCTGCCTCCACTGCAAACAGCAGATGCTGACAGGATTCTATGGTATCATATTGTTCCACCTTATCGTTTTGTAACACTATCACCTGCGCATTGGACAGATATGGATTGGAACAGGAGATTGTTTCCTGCAGTTCTTCTGTCACGGTCATGGCATTCCAGATGCAGTCAATGCTTCCCTGTGTGAGAAGTTCCGTTTTCTTATCCCAGTCAATTTCTGTCAGCTCTACTGTAACTCCGATACTTTCCGCAAAAGCCTTTGCCAGATTGGCATCGAATCCTGCCCAATCCTCTCCGCTATGATAGTCCATAGGTGCAAAATCCGTAACACCAACCACAAGCGTTCCTTTTGCCTGCACATATTCCAGATCCGACTGTCCCTGTACTATTTTAGAGGCATCATCACCATTTTCCCGGGTACACCCTGTAGCTGTTACCATTAATGCCACTGTTACTGCTACGAACAGCATGCCTCTCCTTTTACACTGCTTCTCCATGTAGATTCCTCGCATTCCTTACTTCCATATATCTGTTCCGAAATTCACGGTTATAAGTTGAAATTCAGTCTTTCAGCATAAACAGCAATCCAAAGGTACCTGGTCCACAGTTTGTGGAGATTGCCGGCGATGCCTTTTGATAGATCACATTCTCAAAGGACACCTTCATCTTAACCTGTTCTTCGATTTCTTTCAACTCCTCATTCGTCAGTCCGGCATAGGTAATGAACAGGGTTTTGGTATCCACCTTACGCATAGTGTTAAATGTTGACGCAATATATTTCTTCCTTGCGTAATCCCTTGTTCCAATCCGGATTGCCCCCACCTTCATGCTGCTGTTTTTCAGGATAATTACCGGATGAATCATGAATGCTTTACAAATTGCATTTATTGTTGAGGATATTCTTCCCACCCGCGCCAAATATTCTGTACTGTTTACAATGAAGCTGGTTCTGACCTGCATCTTGAACCGCTCCATTTCCTTTACAATGGCATCTGCGCTCATTCCGTCTGCGGCACATTCCGCTGCACGCAATACCATGAGTCCCATTCCACTGGAAAGGTTTCCGGAATTAACCACGAGTACATTATCAAATGTTTTTGATGCTTCTAATGCATTTTCATAACCTTTGCTTACATTTTTCGCCATTGCGATATGAACAATGTACTGCGCCTTTGTCAGTTGATCTGCAAAAAACTCTTCATAATCTGTCACCCCTGGACTCTCTGACCGGGCACGTTTTCCTCTGGTTCCTATGTAAGAGAGGATACCGTCTATCTCCGTCTCCACTCCATCCAGAAACTCACCGCCCTCCGTAACTACCCGGTACGGCATTACGGCAATCTGATGCTTCTCCACAAGATATTGGGGCAAATCACAAACGCTATCCGTAGAAATCAAGATTTGCAGTTTGTTTCTATACATCAGAACAGGAGCTTCCACCGTGCCAACTTTTTCAGCAACATTCATCATTCTCACCAGTTCCCTTGGGAGATGTCGTAAAAGCTCTGTTTCTAACTGTATACCGCTGACCGGCTTCAAAAGGTATCCGTCAAAGCCTTCCCTGCGATAAAGGGCCTGATTCTCGCCGCCTGCATTTGCTGTAAGAATCACAACCGGAGTATCCTGATTCAGACCTCCCATCTGGGAACGGATAGCATGCAGACATTCCACCCCATCCATGACAGGCATAAGATGATCCATAAAAATGACATCATACCGGTTCTGAAGCGTTTTTTTCAGACATTCGCCGCCGCTGATCACAGTATCAATTTTTACCTTTGTATCCCGCAAAAGCCTTTCTGCAACCATCAGATTGGCTTCATTATCGTCAACAATCAGAATACGTGCCTTGGGCGCTTCAAAGGTTTGTTTATAATGCTCTCTCGTTTTCAATGAATGCCGTGTTTCCAGATTAATCTCACCGATTTTTGTTTCATCAACCACTCCCTGCGGTATGGTAATCACAAAGGTCGATCCTTTCGTATATACACTGTTTACTGTAATTTCGCCGCCCATAAGATCCACCAGCTGTTTTACGATGGAAAGCCCCAGGCCGGTTCCCTCAATATATCGGTTCTTTTCTTCGTCCACCCGTTTAAATGCACTGAACAAAAACGGAATATTTTCTTTTTTGATTCCTATGCCTGTATCTGTTACCGAATAGAATATATTGACACGACCATCCTCAAGTCCCTCACACTGAATCGACAACGTGACAGAACCTTCCGACGTATATTTCACTGCATTATTCAGCACATTGATCAGAATCTGTTTGATACGCACTTCATCGCCGAACAGTCGGGAGGGTATAGCCTGATCCACATCAATATGCAATTCCAGACCCTTTTCCTTAGCGCGTACCCAGATCATATTGACGATATCAGACAACATGGCTCCGACATCGTAGGTGACAGGTACGATATCCATCTTTCCCGACTCTATCTTCGACATATCCAGAATGTCATTGATAAGCGTCAGGAGCATCTTACTTGCCCCCTGAATATTCCTGGCATCTGCAGCTACCTCATCTGATACTTCTTCCCGCAGGATCATCTCATTCAACCCAATGATGGTATTGATCGGTGTGCGGATTTCATGGCTCATACTGGAGAAGAAACGGCTCTGTGCCTGGTTCAGCTCTTCAATTTCTTTTTTCTGTTCCCTGGCGATTGCATTCTCTTCCCGGTAGATGGCATTCTGGAACAGGATCATACCACAGGTCAGTATTGTCACGATAGTCAAAGTGAAATAGGAATCCACATATGCTACTTTAATCGTATGTGAAATAATGACTTTGGGATAAAAATACGCAATATAGTAGCAGACTGCATGAATAAAAAAGCTGCTCACAATTAAAACATACTTTATTTTCTTTTCCACAACGAGACATACAAAAACTACTCCGAACATAAACCAGATTGGACCACCACCATAGATTCCGCCACCTGTCAGAAAATTAAATGGCAGAACCAAATAGATGATAAGGGATGATATTATGACTGCTCCTAACTGTATCTTGTGGTAGTGGATGGAAAAATAAGTGATGCATAAAAAAACCAAAAAAGCAACAATCAGCGGGAGACTATTCGCTCTGTTTTCTCCTGCTGCAAAACCGACTATAATGCCTATCGCCAAACCGCAAAGTCCAATCAGAACAAGCAGCCGGAACAAACGCTCCTGCAAACTCAGATTGTGATTTTTAATAGACTGTAACAGTTTCTTAGGATTCATCATGCTTCACCACCTTTCGCACTGCTAATCAGACTCTCCACCTTCAAGGCGGCTGCGCCAAATTCAAAATCTTCCACATCCTGTCTGACATCCTGCAGAGGACTGCTCAAGGATATGCCCTGATAAATAAACCTGTCCATTTCTGCAATCAGGGTTTCCGCCTTATCAATTTCAAATGTATCAAGACTCTCTTTTAATTCCTCTAAAAGCGGAAACAACTCATCCGCAGATACTTCTATGTAATTTTCTATGGAATCTTGGGCAGAGACACTTTTTCCGGAAGCAAACACATTCTCTATATACTGCACCACCTCCCGGTATTGGTTAAGAAGCTCTTCCTGATGCTCCCTGATAAATCCGGCTTCATGATTCTTTGCAGCCTCTTCTATAGATTTTGCCATTTCCGAAAGCGAATCAGCACCTATCATTTTCGCTGTGCTCTTCAGGGCGTGAACCCTAATCCGATAATTCTCAAAATCTTCCTGTTTGAAGAAATCATTTATCTCCGTCTCTTTGCAGGCAGCATCCTTCGCAAATCTGGTCAGCAGTTCCACATAGAATTTCCTGTCACCCTGGCAGTATTGAAGGCCTTCTTCTGTATTAATCCCAAGTTTTTCAAGGCAGGTGATTTCATCTTCTTCGATTTCCTGCTTTTCTGTGTTCTCTGCTATTTTAACCTTTCCGCTATTTTCATCCACATACGAAACAGCTGATTTAGGCAGAACTTTTCTCAAAATACGCTCTAATTCCAGCGTTTCAATTGGTTTGGAAACAAACTCATCAAATCCTTCCTGCAGAAACATCTCTCTCGCTCCGCTGACGGCATTGGCAGTAAAGGCGATGACTGTAAGCACTTTATCTGTATCTGTATGGAGCTTACGGAGCCGTTTCAGCGTTTCTATTCCATCCATTTCCGGCATCATGTGGTCAAGGAAAACCAGGTCAAAGTCCTCTTTTTCACAAAGTTCAATGGCCTTCCTGCCACCTTCTGCTTTCGTTACGTTCATCTGATAATTCTTAAAAATCCCCTCTGCAACCATCAGGTTCATCGGTTCATCATCCACTACAAGCACTTTGACACCCGGGCAGAGCAAACGTTTTTCCTTAAACTGCTCCGTGTTTTCCGATGCCCCGGCATTCAGTATATTGATGATTGACAGCGTACAAAACGGCTTTATCAGAAGCTTCACCCGGCTGTCCTGCGGCAGGATAAAGCCTTCATCTGCCACCACAACGACCTCTGTGCTCTTATCCAAACCTTCAAAAAAGGATTTTTCCTCCTCATACTCTTCTCTTCCAATAAACAGATGGGTCAACTGATATAGGGAAATCAGCTTTTTCAATTCATCAATATCCGAAACCCTGTGCAGCGGAATATCCAATCCCTGCACCATATGGGAAATCATCTCATTGTAATATTCCCTTATCTCCGGAACCTGATATTTTTCATGCTTTAAAAAGCAAGCCAGACATAATTTTTCCCGATTTTCTACCACCATACCGGGAGTTGCATCTGCAACCTTCTGCGGAATACTAATAGAAACCGTTGTACCGCTTCCCACATTGCTTGCAATCTGTATAAAGCCTTCCATGGCATTGACCATTCCGCTCACAATGGGAAGTCCTAACCCCAGTCCTCCCACTCTTCGGTTTCTTCCTCCATTGGACTGATAAAATCTCTCTGTAATCTTTCCCAGATCTTCTCCGTCAATACCAACACCTGTGTCACTTACTTTGATGCACAGATTGATGCCATAGGACTTCGGTAAAGTATAGATTCTGATATAAACGCCGCCCTTTTGCGTAAACTTCACTGCATTGTCAATAAGATGCGATAGTATTTTCTTAATCTTCCTTCCGTCTCCAATCAGAGCAGAAGGTATGCCGGTATCAATATCAAAAATCATATCCGTCACATGCTCCCTATCCTGCATCCGTTTCTCCATAATGATATCATTTACAATGGATGAAAGCACATAGGTATCTTCGCTGACTTTGATCTTTCCGGTATCTATTTCCGTGTAATCCAGGATGTCCTCAATCTGGCTGAAAAGCCTGTGTCCGGCCATCTGGATAGAAAAAAGATTCCTCCTTTTTTCCGTATCCTCTTCGTTTTTCAGCATAACTGCCGTAATACCTGTAACTGCATTGATCGGTGTACGGAGCTCATGGGATACATTTGCCATGAAATCTTCTGTCCTGCGGTTCGTCTCCTCCAGCTCGGCAATTTTATCATCTGTGTTTTTGCGTTCCTTGCTACGCCACCGGATCAGCATCTTCGCCAACCACCCCGCCACATAGACAAGTATCAGATGAAGCAGGACTCTTGTGGTCGAAAGGGAAGTCAGCTCCACAGAGGCACCCAGTACAACAAAAAAATCATAGCACATGGTCAGATAGTAGGTAACGATGCAAAGATTGATGATACTATTCATTTCTGTAGCAGAATACATTATAATGATCACTATCATCAAAGGTGCCAGATCAAAGATGCTTGTCTCGTGGATACCATAGAAGAAAACTGACAACATCGTCAGGATGAAATATAGCCACAGGCTGAAGGCTTCAGGAAGTTTTTCAGTGATGTGGATTATCCAGCTGGCTACAAGTCCTAACAGCAGCAATACAATAGCTCCCGTCTCCCATCCGAGGAGAAGAGATTCTCCGATTAACAAGATTGTAAAAAACGTATAGCAGAGCAATATCATCAGATGTGTTGCCCGCTGTTTCTCCTGCTCGTACATAAAATCCTCCACCTACTTTTCTCTCATCTGATAATCCGCATCCTCGTCAATCATGGTTAACATAATCTCCGCAAATACAGGATCAAACTGTGTTTCTTTTCCTTTTATTACTTCTGAGCGGATCTGTGTCTGTGAAAGCACACCTCTGTAGCTTCTTCTGGAACTCATTGCATCATAGGCATCAGCAACGGCAATAATCCGAGCTTCCATCGGAATCGCTTCACCTGAAATACCATCGGGATATCCTCTGCCATCGTATCGTTCGTGGTGCCATCTGGCACCGGTACTCAGCTTTGGGAACTCCGTAATGTTCTTTAAAATTTCCGCGCCCATAATGGGATGCTGTTTGATAATCGAATATTCTTCGTCCGTCAGCTTTGCCGGTTTGTTGATAATGGCATCGGGGATGCCGATTTTTCCCACATCGTGGAGCAGTCCTATCATATAAATATCGTTCTGGGCCTTTTCCGCAAGCCCTATACGCCGGGCAATCTCCCTGGAATATTCTGCCACTCTTGTTGAATGGCCATTGGTATAGGTATCCTTGGCGTCAATGGCACCGGAGAGAACCGTAACAATCTGCATGGATATCTTCTCAAGCTTCTCGTGTTGTGCCATCACTACACGGGTCTTTTTCTCCACTTCACGGGATAAGTCCGTCTGAAGACGAATCAGTTCAAGCGTATGCCTGACACGAAGCAAAAGCACCTCCGGCACAAGGGGCTTTTTCAGAAAATCCATTGCTCCGGCTTTCAGCCCTCTTGTTTCCGTGTCACTGTCATCATCTGCTGTCAGAAAAATCACCGGGATACCCGCTGTCGCTCTGTTTTCCCGTACAGCGGCAAGGGTATCAAAGCCATCCATTCCCGGCATGTGGACATCCAACAGAATAAGGTCCGGTCTGTTCTCCTGTAGAAACATGATTGCATCCTCTCCCGATTTCAGGCAGCTCACACGCATATTCTCTGCGCTCAGTATACGGCTTGCCATTCGAAGATTGGTTGTATCATCATCAACCACCAATATCCAGTCACTCTGATTTTGTCCGGGTCCTTTCATCGCTTTTCACTCCATCTAATATCAGTCATTTTAAAAATTTTAACATCTGTAAATGATGTTTTCAACACTTTTCCAATCAACAGATACAAATGGAAGACCTGCACAACCCTATTCCCCTAACCGAAACGTCACACCCCAATCGTCGTTTACGGGCTCTTGTACATTTCTCCACCATCCTTTCACAGTATAATACAATTCAAATAGGAAAAAAGCTACAAAAGAGCGCAAAAAAAGAGCGAAATCCATTCCGCTCTTTTTTTGCCTCTTATTCTCTGTTTCTGAGCATTATCAACTATCTATCTTGCGTAAAACTGCTCCCAAAGCCCCTTTGTCAATTCATCTGCCAGTTCCATGAGATGATTTTCGTTTTCATCAAATACAC
>JBJFCM010000023.1:0-3839 GCA_051888955.1 Lachnospiraceae bacterium
GGCTTCCAAAGTCTCTCCTCTGCCGCTGCTCATCTGGTCCATATTCTGTCGGATAGACTGTATATTCTCCATCAGTTCACCCATGCTATCATTCATATCCACCAGATTCTGTCGTGTCTGCTCTACTATCACACCCTGCTTCTCCACTACAGCCTTGGCATTTGCTGAAGAAGTTCTGGTCTCCACCGTCATTTCCGTAATCACATTGACTACCTTTCTGATTTCCTCGGCTGCCTGCATAGAATTATCGGCCAGTTTCTTAATTTCTTCCGCTACTACTGCAAAGCCTCTTCCTACTTCCCCGGCTCTTGCCGCTTCTATGGATGCATTGAGGGACAAAAGTGTCGTCTGTGAGGATATCTCATTGATAGTATCAATAAATGTAGCAATTTCCTTAGATTTTTCAGCCAGCATCGCTATCTTACTGTCCACCTGTTCCGTCATCCGTACGGTCTCATCCGCCTGCCTGGTCAGCATCGCCATACTGTCACATCCGGTATCTATCATCGTTCTGGTACTATCTGCCAGACGTCCCATTTTCTGCACGCTCTGTTCGGTCGTCAGAATAATCCGGGACAATTCATCCATCTTCACCAGGCACTGTCCGGCATCCTCTACCTGACGGTTTACACCCTGATCAATTTCATCAATTGCATTATGAATATTCTGTGTACCATCACTGAGCACTCCGGTAGCATCTGCCACATTCATAACCGATTCTGATACATCCGTGGATATGGTTACCACCTTGGCAATCAAATCCTTGGTATTGGAAACCACACCCATAATATGGCCGGCCAGGGCTCCAAATTCGGATTTATTCTTAATCTTCATATCCACCGTCAGATCACCCTCTGCTACCTTGGACAACCTGCGGATAATGCTGCTCATATTTTTGCTGATACCGATAATGATGACTACACTCAACAGTCCCACAACAATACAGGCAAACAGAACGAACCAAAGCACGGCAACCTTCAGTTCATTCGCCTCCGTCATCATAAGGCTTTTGGGAATCAGCGCGCACAGCATCGCCTGATTGATGCTGCACTTGGATGCAATAAAGCAATACTCTGTTCCATTCAGCTCTATATCTTCACTATAGACTTCCTCTGTTTCCTGCGCACTTGCAAAATATTCCTGCCCAATAAAGCTGAAGCCCTCCACAGGAACTTCACCGCCGCCGTCTGTTGTCAGCAATTCATGGCCATCCGCAGTGATAAAGCCCAAGATACTGCCTTCACCCAGACCGGTCTCCTGCATGATACGCATTATGTTATCACTACTTACATCCACAACGATACAGGCCATTCCCGATTCCAATGGCATATACAAAGAAAAGGCTGTTTCTTCAGAATCCAGCTTCAACTCCTCATCAATGCTTGCATGGCCGTATGCCCACTTGGTCTTCCCCTTGATAACCTCTTCTTTCTCTTCCAGCAGTTCCTGATAGAAGCCATCCCTCCACTTTGTAGATTGCATATTGGCAGACGTCATGGTATTAAGTCCGGACATTGGTATAATATGTATATTCTCGACGAACTCGTTGGACAACCTCTTCGTAACCAGATTGTCTACAATATCCGACCACACGATACTTCCCTGCTCCGGATTGCTCCGATAAACGTTACGGCAGTAATCCTTTACATCTCCGTCATTATAAAGCTCCAGAGCGTTGGACTGAATGTTTGAGAAACCATAGTTCATGTAATCCGAAGTCATCTGTAATGCCTGCAGCGATGTCTCCCGATAATTGTTTACCATACCGGCAGCAGCCTTATTATAAGCATAAATGCCTATACAGATGACCATCAAAATCGGCAGTGTAAATCCAATAATCAGCTGCATCTTCAGACTCAGATGCGCACCTTTTTTCTCTTTTACCTTACCGCTTTTTTCTCCCGCGACAGGCTTTCCCGTTTCCTTTTTCACTTTTTCCCTTTTAACTTTTTCTCTTTTAACTTTTTCCCTTTTTATCTTTTCCACTTTTACTTTTTCTTTTTTTTCCCTTTTTACTCTTACTTTTTTCTCCCCTGTGTCAATGTTTTTTGCCACTTTCTTTTTCATGGATATCCTCCGTTCATCTGTCCCATATACATTTATCAGTATTTCGAAACATCCAATATTATATTACTTTTATAATACCACGAAAACCCTGGAAATAGCAACGTATTAAGGTAGGATATTGTAAAAAAAAGAGGACGTGCTACACGTCCCCTTTCTCCATCGCCTTTAGAAATTATTTTGCTTGTTCTGATTGTTATTCTGCTTGTTCTGGTTGTTATTCTGGTTGTTGTTCTGATTGTTATTCTGATTGTTGTTCTGGCCACTTCCCTGTGTGCTGTTTAAGCAATTGTTATTTCTGTTCTGATTTTCATTGTTATTAGGCATATAAAGCTCCTCCTGCTGGTTTTTAGTTACACAGGTATTATGTCAAAACTGCACAGAATCTATTCTATTTTTTTATAGGACTTTTGTACTATTTTTATGTTGATTTTAGTACTAAAGTATTATATAATAATATCAGCGAAAGGAAATTAACCCTTCATCAGTTTCTTTTCGCAAACCCTTATATATTAATTATTTATACTCCCCTCAATGAGCCGTCAGCCCCCTGACGGCTCATTACCTTTCTATTGCACTGTCTCATTCAGCTAAAGGTGAACAGGCAAGTTTGCTAAGACGTGTGCCTGAATACCCTGACTAACAGCAATACGCACAATATCGGTAACAGCACCGGCGCCAGGAAAGAAAGCACGGAAAACACTGCCGATAGTATCAAAACTATCACTATAATCACGATAACAGCGATCAGCCAGCCCGGCATGCGAAAGGTTTGGCTATGATAACCTGTATTTCTTCCATATCCCTGACCGTTATTGTCTCCATTCACGTTACGATAATCTACATCCTGTGCCTGACCTGTTCCCGCATGTTTATTGGCTTCCGCAATACTTCTTGCCAAAAGCCTGGGGTCCCCCAGCTCCTTCAGCACCTCTTCTTCGCTCTTTCCCATACGCATCTGGGTATTAATATAGTCTTCATAGTATCTGACATTTTCCGCCACCATGGAAGCATTCACTCTGCTTGCCAGTGCTGCTCTCAAGCTATCCAGAAATTCCTGTTTCGTCATATTAATCCTATGCCCTTCCTGTAATCTGTGTATTTTTATACTATCCGGTCCATTCCCGGTCCTTCGTTAATTTTTTTCAAATAATACTCCGGATTTTTCTTCATGTCCGCCATCGCCCTAAAGGCCCGCAATACCATGGTCTCTTTGTTGCAGGCAGCTGTATTCTTCCCCGTATCATGGAAAAGATTGGACAGATCCATCTGCCAAATAAACAAGTCTGTCAGGCCGTACCCATGAAACTTCTCCTCATCCAACAGGCTATGATGCTCCAGGTAATATACGAACTCCTTAAAAAGTCCGGCATCCGAAAGCAGTTCAATCCATAGTCCCGCACACCACTCCTCATCCATGCCGGCATACTCACACAGCCTCTGCAGGCCGCCATAGACCTTTACTTTTCTCGCATCATATACAATCCCACTCATAATATCCTCCCGTCGTCCGCCACCAAATGCAGCTTCTTTGCTGCCAGCTTTACGACTATCCACCCGCTTCATTGTACGCGCATGAAAAAAGGCACGTTATAACGTTTCATACATTATAACATGCCCATTTCAATCAGTAAATAAAAGGTAAGAAAAGGTATTATTAACTTTTTCTAAAGCTAAACCGCATTACTTAGCCCTTTACACTACCCATTGCCACACCCTGTACGATGTGCTTGGACAGGAACAGATATACGATGATAACCGGGAAAATAGAGAAA
>JBJFCM010000024.1:0-3905 GCA_051888955.1 Lachnospiraceae bacterium
TTTTCGTAAGTATGCATCCAATCGGACTTAAAGTAGTAGATGGTAAAGATAATCGTACTTAGGGACCAGGTCAGCGGATAGGCCCAGAAAATCACATTGATGACCGGGATGAATTTTACGATGATGGTAATGTAGCTTACCCGGATAATGCACCAGCAGACCATCATCACAACCATGGGTACGATAGAGCGTCCGGAGCCTCTGAAGATGCCGGCCAGACAGTGGGAATAGGCGAGCAGGCAGTAAAACAGGGTGACAGTATGGGCCTGGGTGACACCGAAAGCAATCACTTCAGGGTCACTGTTGAAGGCGGCTATCAGTACAGGAGAAAAAATATAGATCAATATACCAATGATTTCAGCAAGGGTGACGGAGCAGAGGATGCCAAAACGTGCACCCTTTTTTGCACGGTCATATTGTCTGGCTCCCAGGTTTTGGCTGATAAAGGTGGTGAGCGCCATGGCAAAGCAGTTGATGGGTAAAAAGCCGAAGCCTTCTATCTTGGAATAAGCGCCACAGCCCGCAACCGCCATCTTTCCAAAAGCATTGATATTGGATTGCACTACAATATTGGCAAAGGCGATGATAGAATTTTGCACTCCGGTAGGCAGACCATTTCGAATGACCTGCTTTAGCATGAACATATCAAAGCGAATTTTCCGTACCTGAATACGGTATTCCTCTTTGGTGCGTACAAGCCGGATAAAGCAGAGCAGAGCACTGATGAACTGGGAAATAATCGTAGCTGCTGCGGCAGAGCCTACACCCAGATGGAGTACGGCTACGAAAAGCAGATCCAGCACAACGTTGGTAATGGAGGAAATAATCAGATAGATTAAAGGGTGCCTGCTGTCACCAACAGCCTGTAGGATACCTACAAAAATATTGTACAACACAAAGGCCAGGGAACCACAGAAATAGATTCTGAAATACAGAATGGAATTAGGCAGAACCTCGGCAGGGGTAGCCATCCATATCAGTATCTGCGGCGTTAAGAGGATGCCAATGATGGTCATAAGGATGCCGGCGGCAAGACCGAAAGCTACGGTAGTATGGATAGCGCGCTCCACTTTTTCAGTATCTCTTGCGCCAAAATAGCGTGCGATGACGACTCCTGCACCTACGGAGATACCATTAAAAAAGCCGACCAAAAGAAAAATAACGCTGCCGGAGGAACTGACTGCAGCCAGCGCATCGGAGTCTATAAAATTCCCCACAATGAGGGAATCAGCCATATTATAGAGCTGCTGAAAAACATTTCCCAAAAAAAGGGGAAAGGCAAATGCAATGATTTTTTTCCAGATTGAGCCTTCCGTTAAGAGCGTTTTTGATGTATTGGTAGCTGCCATGTCATAATACCTTCCAGGTTATTTGCTTTTTAAAGGGTTGTCCGTCACAGACAGACAACCCTTATTATCATAGCACCCGGTATTCGGTTTTGCAAGCAGTCTCCGCTTATATGCGGAACTTTGTCATAGTTTCGTTAAGCTGTTCGGAGAGCGCCTGCATGTTTGCGGCTTCTCGCTCCAGATTGACGATGGCAGAGAGCTGTTCGTTGGTGGTGGTGGTAACATTGGAAGCACCGGCAGCAGTCTCTGTGGAAATAGCGGAAATACTTTCCACGGATGCCAGCGTGGTCTTTCTGCCCTGTTCCATATTTTCCATATTGGAAGAAATTGTGGTCAATGCTTCTACCAGCATCATCACCTTTTCGTTGATGTCCTGGAAGGCATTGGAGGTGATTTCTACTACCTTTTCCTGCGTGGCCACGGTATCCTCGGACTGCTTTGCCACTTCCACGGCATCGGCAGTGTTCTGTACGATTTCTTCAATAATCTTATTGATTTCACCGGAGGCCTCGATGGACTGGTCAGCCAGTTTTTTAATCTGCTCAGCCACTACGGTAAAGCCCCTTCCTGCTTCCCCGGCTCTTGCTGCTTCAATGGAGGCGTTCAGGGAAAGCAATGTAGTTTCTTCTGCAATGGCGTTAATTACATCGATAATCTCACTGATGGATTTGGATTTTTCTGCAAAGGCTTCAATGGCAGAAATGACATTCTGGGTAATTGCATAGGTAGAGCGGGCACTCTTACCAAGCTCATCCACCGATTCGATACCAACCTGTATGGACTGGCTTGCAGAAGAGGTCAAATCCTTAATCTGTACTGTGTTGTTTGCCACATCCTGAATCTTCTCTGACAGGGAATCCATCTGAGACAGACAGTCTGCGGAGTCCGTATCCAGCTTGTGGGTACCGGTTTCTATTTCCCCGATGGAAATCTGGATGGCCTTTGAGGTCTGCATGAAGGTATCGGAGGTATCGGCAACCTGAGAAGAGGCTTCGGTCAATTCGTCGGTTACGGTCTTGACGCTGGTAAGCAGATCCTTCATATGGTCAATCATGCTGTTGATACCGTTGCAGAGAATGCGGAACTCATCCTTTTTGTTGGTGGTCACTCTGGTGGTAAGATCTCCGTTCGCAACCAGATTCAATTTCTTTAAGATACTCTTAATAGTATGGGCATAGGAGTTTGCAATCAACATACCTAAAAGACCTGCAATAATGCTGGCTATAACGGTGATGGCAATGGTCAGGTTCCGAATGTCATCTGTCTGGGCGGAAATGATAGCCTGTGGAATCAAGGCAACCAGTGTAGCATCTCTGCCTGATAATTTAGAAAAAAGGAAAAGATATTCAATCCCATTTAAGGATACATATTCCATTCCTTCTGTTTCTTCGGAAGCCAGCGCATTCTGGAAAAAGTCCTCGGAAGTGATGGAGAGACCGGCCGTATTATCTGTATAGAATTCCGTACCATCCATGGTAATCAGACCGGTAAAGCTTCCTTCTCCGCAGTCCAGGGAAGTAAGAGTATCCGCCAGAATACGATAGTCGATATCGATAATCATCATGGCCTTTACATTCGTCATGTGACGGACCAGACGGAGACTGTAGGAGGAACTGTCGGTTCCAAGGGCTTCATCTACCTCACACTGATTGCCGAATAGAAAATAGGAATAGGGATCGGCATCCGCAAGAGCACCGGTAGGCGTTGCGGCATAGGCAGAATATAGCTTTTCCTCCGTACAATTGGAGGTGGCAACCGCTTCCTCCGTATCGGAAATGAAATAGATATTGGAAACTAAAGCATCTGTTATAACAGTTGTATGGAAATCGGTAGTATATGAGGATTTGATGTTGCCACGGGTAAACGTATCGCTGTCATAAAATCCTTTGAAATAGTTGACCAGTTCGTCCTTGGAAGTGTAGGTCTTATAGTTGGACTGGACAGTATCCACTACAAGGGACAGATAGCGGTTCATAGCTGTCATGGTCTGCAGGGAAGAAGTCTCATAATTACCGGTAATGGCTGTTTCTGCTTTTTTGTAAGAAATGACACCCAATAGGATAATAAAGCATACCGGAATCAAAAAACAAAGGGTAAGCCGGAAACTGATTTTGCGGAAAAATGGAATTTTGTTCATAAGCCCTCCCATCTGCACACACCTGTGCACAAAATAATACATTTTTATGGTACTACATAATTGCGGAAAAAGGGGCGGAATATTGAAAAAAATGCAATTTTCTATGTTTTACATAAAATCTTCGGCATTTTTCCGTAAAAAATCACAATAAAATGAGCAACTTGTTTCTTCTTTGTGCTATACTGTTTCTAAAAGCAGCGAAGGTTTGAAAAGGGGAAAACTATGCAAGGAATGAAAAAGGCGGGAAGGCTGATAACGGGTTTTCTGGTTATATGTCTGCTGGGTGGCTGCGGGGATGACATCACGACAGGAGTACCCGCGAAGGACATTCCCTGGGTGACAGTAATAGATGAGTCCGAAGCGGATGATAAGGATACGGCAGGCAGTGAGGATATGGAAGCCGGACAGGAAACGGAGAC
>JBJFCM010000024.1:4005-18252 GCA_051888955.1 Lachnospiraceae bacterium
GGCTTCAGATGCCACCCCAAAGGATGATACTGTCACTATTACAATTTCTGCGGCGGGCGACGTGACACTCGGAAATCATCAGGAGCAGGAATACGCATATTCCTTCAGGCAGGCATACGATACGGAGGGGGATGCCTATTTCCTGAAAAATGTGAAATATCTTTTTTCAGATGATGACATGACCATTGTCAATTTCGAAGGAGTGTTGACTTTTTCGGAGGAAATGCAGGAAAAAGATTACAATATGAAGGGTGACCCTGACTATATCAATATTTTGACAGAGGGCAGTGTGGAAGCTGTAAGCTTTGGAAATAACCATAGATTGGATTTTAAAGAGCAGGGCAGCCAGGATACGGTAGAAGCCTTTAAAACAGCAGGGCTTGCCTATGCCTATGATAATATTGTGGGTATTTATGAAACACAAGGTATCAGTATAGGTTTCGTGTCGGTAAATGAGGTGAGTCAGGGCGCTTTTGTGGAAAAATACTTGCAGGAAGGCATTGACCGGCTTAAGATGGAAGAAGCAGATTTGATTATTGCCTGCTGCCATTGGGGAATTGAACGGGACAATTATCCGGAGGATTATCAGAAGGAGCTGGGCAGGAAGTGCATCGACTGGGGAGCAGATCTGGTATTGGGTTCCCATCCCCATGTATTGCAGGGGGTGGATGTGTACGAAGGCAAATTTATTGTCTACAGTCTGGCTAACTTCTGCTTTGGCGGGAATCGGAATCCTCAGGATAAGGATACCATGATCTTCCGGCAGACCTTTACCTTTAAGGACGGGGAGAAGCAGGACACCATGGAAGCACAGGTGATTCCCTGCCTGGTCAGTTCAGTTTCCACCAGAAATGATTTTTGCCCTACCCCTGCGGAAGGGGAGGAGTATACCCGTATCTTAGGGCGAATCAACGAATACAGCGCTCCGTTCGGAGTAGAATTCGATGAAAACGGCTGGTATATATCGCAGTGATTTGAACATATCCGTAATGTTGCCTGCCCAACTTTATGCACTGGCGGCAAGGCTGCGGCGGCAGGATTTCTAAGCTCGCAGTGATTTGCTAAAAACGAGTCAAAAAATAGCAAAACTCGCTTCGCTCAGACAGTTGCCATTTTTTGACTCAACACAAATTCCTGCAAGCTAAGAAATGCTAAGCCGCCTGTAGAAAGCCGTCAGTACATAAAGCTAGGCAGGCAGATTGCGGGATTATCTCAATTGCTACATATTCATAATTGGAAAGGGAGGATTACATGGAAAAAAGAAAACTGGAAAAACTGGGGATTACAACTTCCTTACTGGGCTTTGGCTGTATGCGTTTCCCTACTACACCGGAGGGAAAAATCGATGAGGAGAAGGCGCAGGCTATGCTGGATGAAGCGATTGCTGCCGGCGTCAATTACATAGATACGGCTTATCCGTATCACAACGGAGAAAGTGAACCCTTTGTAGGAAGAGCCTTGAAAAAATATGACCGAAAATCCTTTTATCTGGCAACGAAGCTGCCGGCATGGCTGGTAAACAGCGTGGAGGATGCGGAAAAGTACTTTAACGAACAGCTCGCCAGGATGCAGACGGATTATGTTGATTTTTACCTTCTGCATGCCATGGACAAAGCAAGCTGGGAAAAGATGGTGAGCCTGGGCGTGGTGGAATACTGCGAGAAATTAAAGGCGGAGGGACGAATCCGCTATTTTGGGTTTTCCTTCCATGATTCCTACGAGGTATTTGAAGAGATTTTGAATGCCAGAGAATGGGATTTCTGTCAGATACAGTTGAACTATATGGATGCAGATGAGCAGGCCGGCATGAAGGGATACCGTCTGACAGAGGAAAAGGGTGTGCCTCTTATTATTATGGAACCGGTGAAGGGCGGCTCTCTGGCAGTATTTGCTGATGATATTACAGAGAAGTTCAAAGCCTTGGATGCCGACGCAAGTACGGCCTCCTATGCGCTGCGCTGGGTAGGCAGTCTTCCCAATGTAAAGGTAATCTTAAGCGGAATGTCAAATATGGAGCAGGTGAAGGATAATCTGCACACCTTCGCAGCATTCAAGCCTCTCTCTGAAAAGGAAAGAAAGACGATTGATGAGGTGGTCATGCTGCTGCGTAGCAGGGTACAGAATGGCTGTACGGGCTGCCGGTATTGCATGCCGTGTCCGGCCGGTGTCGATATTCCCGGTAATTTCAGTGCATGGAATACTTATCATATGTATCAGAACTATAATGTGGTTAGATGGCAGTGGGAGAATGAGCTGGGAGAAAAGGGTCAGGCTAAAAACTGTGTAAAGTGCGGCAAATGCGAAGCTTCATGCCCCCAGAAGCTGTCTATCAGGGCGGACCTCGAAAGGGTGCAGGCTGATTTGGATAAGAAGGAAATGATTTTATAGGATGGAAAAGGCGTATAAACTGGATTTTAATAATGAAAAAAAGGGTAGCTTGTATGTGAACTGCTGTGGCTGTTCCCAGACGGAGCCGCTGCATAGCTTCGGACCGGCGGCAAAGCCTCACTATCTCATCCATTTCGTACTGAACGGTAAAGGAATATTCCGTTTCGGTGAAAAGGAATATCATCTGGAAGCCGGATACGGTTTTTTAATCTGGCCGGAGGAACTGGCATTTTACCAGGCGGATGAGAAGGATCCCTGGACCTATGTGTGGGTAGGATTCGGCGGCAGCGAGGCCGAAAATTATCTGCACGCCATGGGGCTGTCAGAAAGGCATCCTATTTTTAAAAGTGAGTGCTCCGAAGAGCTCTATGATGCGGTGCGGGATATGATGGAGCACAATACCTTTGGTATGGCGAACGATTTAAGAAGAAATGGGCAGCTGTCGATTTTTCTTTCCCTGATTGCTTCCGGTGCGAATGTAGTAGATAAAAACGAAACCGACAGAGGAAATGAATATGTGCGAAAGGCAGTTTCCTTTATTCAGAGCAATTACCGTAACCCTATTAAGGTTACGGATGTTGCGGAATATGTCTGCATCAACAGAAGCTATCTCTATACGCTGTTTCAAAACTATCTGGGGACATCTCCTCAGCAGTTTCTGGCAGCCTTTCGCATTACCAAGGCCCGGGAACTTTTGGAATCTACCAATTATTCCATTGAAAGCATTGCACTTTCCTGCGGCTATACGGATGCTTTGAATTTCACCAAGGCATTTAGGGGAATGAAGGGCATGTCCCCATCCGCTTTCAGAAAGCAGGCCAGAGAGGAAGGCAGCAGGCAGGACAAGGGGCAACTCATGGAAATTCAAGAACTTATTTCCAGCAAATTCAAGAACTGATTTTTGGAAAATCCAGAAACTGGCTGTGCACAAAAGCATTTAAGCTCTCATAACTTATTCTAAGATATAAGGATACTTTTTTACATGAAAATGCAAAAAAGTATCCTTTTTTTGCGTTCATAGTTTTTTTTACATTAAATCCAATTGATATTTTACATAAATTTGACATTGTGCACTGCTTATATTTTACATTCGAAGAGTATGCTTGTTTTATTAAACTAAGGAGGAGCTTGAGATGAAGGTGAGCAGAAAATGGTTGTTTGTGATGGCAGCCATAGTTTCTTTGGGTATCATGGGCTGTGCAGGCAATGGAAAAGTCCAAGGCCGGCAGCCGGTAGAGGGCTTGGATAAGCTGGGAGAAATTCTGGTAATTTCCAGAGAGGAAGGCTCCGGTACCCGTAGCGCATTTGCACAATTGGCAGATTTTCAGAGCAATGGGAAAAATCAGGAGCAAACTGATTTGACCAGAGCGGATGCGCAGATTGCCAATAACGCAGATGAAGTGATTGCGGAAGTGGAGAAGAATGTGGCTGCAATCGGATATGTATCAATGGGTGCTTTGGATGGAACTAAACAGGTGAAGGTGCTTAGCATCAATGGGGTTGAGGCAGATATCCGTGACGAAAAGTATCCTTTGGACCGCGCTTTTTATCTGGCATATTGCGGGAAGCTTACAGAACTGGAACAGGATTTTTTAACATACGTACATGGTGCAGGACAGGAGATTGTAGGACAGTCCTATGTGCCCATAGCAAAGAGCAATACATTTTTATCCAATAAAGCCGACGGAACCATTCTTATTGCAGGTTCTACTTCGATAGCTCCTCTTATGGAAGAATTGGCAGCAGCATATATGAAGCTGAATCCCAATGCGGAGATTGTTGTAGAGCAATCCGATTCGTCGGATGGTCTGACCCGGGCTATGTCCGGAACATGTGATTTTGGTATGTCATCCAGAGAATTAAAGGATTATGAGAAGGAACTTCTGGAGTATGAGATGATTGCAAAGGATGATATTGCAGTGATTGTTAATGGAGAAAATCCTTTGGAGGATATTACAACAGCAGAACTGAAGGATATCTTTACAGGCGCCACAATCAGGTGGGATGACCTGAATGATTAATATAAAAGCGTAAACGCTTCGGAATGGAGGAAAAAATGAAAAATACTGTGGAGGTAATATTTGGTTTGGTGGGCGGACTTGCCATATTCATCTTCGGCATGAATATGATGAGCGAATGCCTGCAGAAGGTAGCAGGGGAAAAGATGAAGAAAATTCTTGCTCTGCTGACGAAGAATCCGCTTATGGGCGTGATAGCGGGTGCGTTGACAACAGCAGTGCTGCAGAGCAGCAGCGCCACAACGGTTATGGCTATTGGATTTGTCAGTGCGGGGCTGATGACTCTGCCGCAGGCAATTTCCATTATTTTCGGTGCCAATATCGGTACAACAATGACGGCGCAACTTCTTGCTTTCAAAATCAGCGATTACATTTATGTATTTATATTTGTCGGTTTCTTTATATCCTTTGTCGTAAAATCGGAAAAATGGAAAAATATCGGGCAGACGGTTTTTGCTTTCGGTCTGTTGTTCTTAGGGATTGAGACCATGGGCGATGTAATGAAGCCTTTGGCATCCAGCCCGGTATTTACGAACATGATAGCACAGGTTGCGGATATCCCCGTGCTGGGAGTGGCGGTAGGTACCTTGATGACGCTGGTGGTACAGAGCAGCAGCGCCACCATTGCAGTACTGCAGAACTTTGCTTCCCAGGCGGGAGCAAATGGCTCGGACAGTATTATCGGTCTGGCAGGTGCGATTCCTATTCTGCTCGGTGACAATATCGGTACCACCATCACTGCTCTGTTAGCATCCGTCGGTCAGCCTAAGGATGCCAAGAGAACAGCTGTTGCACACAGTATTTTTAATATTTCCGGATGCTTTCTTTTTATCTGGTTTGTAAAGCCTTTTGCTTCCTTGATACAGATGATTTCTACAAAAGGGCCGGAAATTGAGGTGATATCCAGGCAGATTGCCAATGCGCACACACTTTTTAATATCACCATGACGGTAATCTGGACGCCGCTTGTATGGCTGATGGTGAAGATTGTCATGCGAATTATTCCGGATGGGAAAAAGACCCTGGTGGATCCTGCAGAACCGCAGTTTTTGGATGAAAAGCTGGTAAATCAGCCGGCTGCAGCACTTCATCTTGTAGCAAAAGAAATTCTCCATTGCAGTGAGATGGTAAGCGAGCTTCTTCAGGATATTGTAAAAGCCATCAAAAAAGATGAAAAAGCGCTTTTGGATGCGATTCTCGAGAAAGCAGCTATTGTGCATAAGCTGGATGAAAGAATTACGGAATATCTGGCAGATATGTTCTCAGCAGGTGTACTGACGGAGGAGCAGGCGACACAGACTGCAGGTATCATGTATGTTCTCAGCGATGTGGACCGTATGGGTTCTCTTTGCCGGGATTTGGCGGAGTCTTTAAAAGATAAGGCGGAAAATAAATATAAGTATTCCAGGGATGCCATGAAGGATCTGGGCAAGAGCGTTGAGATAATCAGTGAAATGTATGAAGAGACGATGGACGTTATGAAGACAGGCAATCTGGAGAATGCAAAGAAAATCCAGAAAAAGAAAGAGAAAGTCATAGATTTGGATATCAATATGCGCAAAGCCCATGTAAACCGTGTGGGAAAAGGAAAATGCCAGGCCAGCCTTACAGCTCCCTTCAACAGGGTTCTGCACAATATTGACCGTATGGGGAATAGTTGTGCCAATATTGCTGACGCTGCATTGGGACAGGTGGATTTAAATTATTTTATTCAAACAGAAGTGAAAGAGGAATACCTATGATGAAGAGCGAAATATACATGAACAGGGAATTATCCTGGTTAAAATTTAATGAAAGAGTATTGGAGGAGGCAGAACGGGAGGATGTTCCGCTCTGCGAGAGAATGTCCTTTGCTTCTATTTATCAGAGTAATCTGGATGAATTTTTTATGGTGCGTGTAGGTTCTCTGATTGATCAGATGATGCTGCCAAACAGTATCAGGGATAACAAGACCAAAATGACCCCCAAGGAGCAGATTACGGCTATTCTGTCACGGGTGACGGCATTGAACCAGAGAAAGGATGCGGTTTATGCAACGCTGATGGAGCAGGTGGCGGAGCGGGGAGTAAAGCTGGTGGATTTCCGGAAAATCGGAAAGAAGGAAAGCGAATATCTGGAGCAGTACTTCGATACCGAGATTGCACCGCTTATCTGCCCAATCATCGTAGGAAAGAGACAACCCTTTCCTTTTCTCAGAAATAAAGAAATCTATGCTGTAGTCGTGCTGGAAAAGAAGAACGGTAAAGAAAAACTGGGTATTATTCCCTGTGGCGCTACCGTATTTCCCAGACTGATAGAGGTACCCTCAGGGCTGGGAAGCTATATGCTGTCGGAGGAATTGATTCTTCACTTTATTCCCAAGGTGTTCAAGGGCTACTGTGTAAAGGCGAAGTCCCTGCTGCGCGTGACCCGCAATGCCGATATTGATGTGGATGCCCTTTACGACGAAGATCTGGATTATCGCGAGTTCATGGTCGAGTTGATTAAAAAGCGGAAAAAGCTGGCGCCTGTACGTCTGGAACTGTCCAGAGAGCTGGATGGGGACATCGTAGATATACTTTGCGAGTACTTGGAGGTAAGCAACGAATATGTATTCCGCAGTAATACACCATTGGATTTGTCTTTTGTATTTCAGATTCAGGACATGCTGCGTCAGGTGCCGGAGTTATTTTATGAGAAAAAAATTCCGCAAAAGTCGTCACAGTTTAAAAGCGGAGTATCGGTATTGCAGCAGATCAAGGAAAAGGACAAGTTGTTGTCCTATCCCTATGAGAGCATGAAGCCCTTCCTGGAAATGTTGAGGGAGGCTGCCAATGATGATGCCGTGATTTCCATTCAGATGACGTTGTACCGTGTTGCCAAGCAGAGTAAAATAGTAGAAACTCTGATTGAAGCAGCAGAAAATGGCAAAGAGGTTCTCGTGCTGGTAGAACTGAAGGCTCGCTTTGATGAAGAGAACAATATCGAGTGGTCCAGACGGCTGGAAGCCGCCGGATGTAACGTTATTTACGGACTGGATGGCTATAAAGTGCACTCTAAGCTGTGCCTGATTACCAGAAAGGCGGATGGTCAGGCAGAATATTATACACAGATAGGCACAGGCAATTATAATGAAAAGACTGCCAGGATTTACACAGACCTCTCCCTGATGACAGCCAGCCGGGAAATTGGACAGGAAGCGGCCGCAGTATTCCATGCGTTGGCTATGGGAGAGACCGTGGAGGAAACCAGCCACCTTTTGGTTGCACCGAACTGTCTGCAGAACAAAGTGCTGGCAATGATTGATGAGCAAATAGAGCTTGCGGAAAATGGTGAAGAGGCATATATTGGTATCAAGATCAATTCGCTGACGGATAAAAAAATTATTGACCGTCTCATCAGTGCTTCCAGTGCCGGTGTCAGGATTGATTTGATTGTAAGAGGTATCTGCTGCCTGATTCCCGGCATAGAGGGTGCAACGGAAAATATTCATGTAATCAGCATCGTGGGACGTTTCCTGGAGCATTCCAGAATCTATATTTTTGGAAAAGGAGAGCGAGCAAAGCTGTACATTGCATCTGCGGACTTTATGACCAGAAATACGGTCGGGCGTGTGGAGGTTGCGGTACCTGTTTATGACAAAGATATTCGTCTGCAAATTAATGAGATGTTTATTACCATGTTGAGCGATAACTGTCAGGCAAGGCAGCTTCACAGCGATGGAACTTACCGGAGGGTACAGGAAACGGATACACCGTTGAATTCCCAGGAGTTCTTCTTTCGGATGGCTTATGAACAGAATTCTCAGGAAAATTTGCAGAAGGATGGAAAGGAAAACGAGGTGTCTGCAAATTGATGATATTAGAATTGGGGGAGTTTTTAGCGGATATTGAGGAAACACGCTTGAATGAAGGGGGTGTTTCAGCGGTACTCGTTACGGATACAAGGCATGCCAGAGAGGCTATGGAACTGGCGAATATGAACTATGAAGGAGAGATAAAGCTTTCTGATGTGAGCTTTTGTAAGATAGAGACGCAGCAGGAATGTCTGGCCGGTTCCCTTTATATTCCCAGACATATGGATGTGGTCGGTATCCGTTATAAGATATTGTTTTTCATCAATCAGCATCATATTGTCATTATAGATGACGATGGCTTTGCCGAGCGTCTGATTGAGCGTATCCGTAGGAGTAAGACCAGGCAGGGAGTTACCAGAGAACGTTTCCTTTATAATTTTATCACGCAGTTCATGAGCAGGGATCTGGAGCTTTTGGGCAGGTATGAGCGTCAGATTATGGAGCTGGAGGAAAAGGTACAGAACGGGAGGGCGCAGGATTTTCAGAATAAAATTGCACCCATTCGAAAGGAGCTTCTGACGCTGCGCGGCTATTATGATGAACTGATGGATTTGGGCAGGGATTTGGAAGAAAACGAAAACGGATTTTTCGCAAAGAAGCAGGTTAAATATTTTGGTACGATTGCAGACAGAGCAGACCGGCTGATGAGCAGGACGGCGCATCTGCTGGAATATGCCCAGCAGGTACGTGATGCTTATCAGGCTCAGGTGGATGCCCAGCAGAACAAGAACATGCAGTTCTTAACAGTGATATCCACCATATTCTTCCCACTGACCCTGATTACGGGATGGTATGGAATGAATTTCAAAAATATGCCGGAGTTAGAGCAGGGCTATCCGGGTGTCATTGCACTGAGTCTGGTGGTTGTTTGCATTTGTATCTTTATCTTTAAAAAGAAAAAGATATTATAATGCAAAGACTACATGTCATGACCAGATAGGCGGTGAAAAGTGCTTCAGCAGGACTTTTACGACATTGTTGTCGTTATTGTTCTCAATCAGGTAGTCACACTGTGAACTGTCGCTGCCGAAACGCTCCAGCTTTTCCAGACCCAGTTCCTCCATAAGATATTGTATCATATGGTAACGGTCGGCGGATTTGTGGTAAATCTTAATATAGGAATATCCAGGATAGTCGGTGGACGGATAGTGCAGAATTTTGTACTCTTCGGGCCACCCTTTTTGCAGGAACAAATCGTACAGTCCGGCAACCCGTTCATCAGTGTCCACTATGAGGAAATAGACCACGTCCTGATTGGCAGGCAGACTTCCCTTTACATAATTACGATACAGGGAGGTATGCAGGGTATCAAAGATATTCTGCTCGGTGGGATTGGTAAAGTCTCCGTACAGGATAATGAGCAGGTCCTCGATGATGATGTTGGAAAAAACATGGAACCCTTGCTCTTTGATAAAGCTGTAGATTTCCTGTGCTTTTTCTGCCCCAATGGAGAAGAGCTTCTCGTAGTGATGCGTTTTCGTATCGTAGAGTGCAGCTCCGTCCATGACAATGACAGGAAGCTTTAAATGGATGTCTTTTAAGGGCTCGATCATGGAGGCGGGGGTGCGCATGGTGGCGATGGTAAAGTTCATACCGTCATCCAGCATACGGTTCAGTTCAATTCTGCTGTAGGGTGTCAGGGTATTGTGCGGATCTAACAGCGCTTCATCCAGACCGGATACGAACAGGATATCGGTGCGCTTTTTCCGGGGGATATGTATCAGGTTCAATACCAAAGCCAGCAGAATGCCAATCATGGTATCACAGGCGCGGTCGAATACAAAAAGGTAGGGGTTGGCATCTCCCAAATGATTTACAACAATGCTCAGGTACACTACACAGGAGAAATAGGAAGCATTTTTCTTGTTGATCAGTACGGTGGTATAAATCAGCGGAATGATAACAAGGGAAATCAACAGGTAGTGCAGGAAGGTATCTCCCGTATGCAGCACATTGATGTCCAGCAATATGACAATCAGCCCGTAAATGGCACCAATAGCGGTGCCGATGGTGCGCTGCAGGGCATTGAGCCAGGTATTTTTCTGATAGGGCTGGATGCACCACAAAACCGCCAGCGCGGAATAGAAGGGTGTGCCCTGTTTCCCTCTGAGGAAGTATATGACAAAGCTTAACAGCACGCCAACGGCCGATTTGATAATGCGAAGGCCGATGGGAGGAAGGCGTTTTTCGGAATGCTGGTATAAATTCATGTGTTGTGCCATGGTAAATGCTCCTGTGTCATATTTTTTCATAGTGTAGCATACTTGCTTCTCAAATAAAAGAAATTATTTCCATATAAAGGAAATTTAACATTTTGACAGGTAAAAAAAACAAATCGATATGGAAATCGGTTTGTTTTTTTATATAATGATAGTATGAACTACAAAACTTTATGTAGAAACGGAGAGGTAGAAGCATGAAAGAAAAGGTATTGGCAAAATTTGCAGAGGTGTTTGGGGATACTGAGGGTGCAAAGGTATATTTTGCACCGGGACGTGTAAATCTGATTGGAGAACATACTGACTATAACGGCGGTCACGTTTTTCCCTGTGCGCTGACTATCGGCACCTATGGGGTCGCACGAAAGAGAAGCGACAATAAGCTTCGTTTTTATTCCATGAATTTTGAAAATTTAGGGGTTATCGAATCTTCACTGGAGGATTTGAAGCCCTATAAAGAGGCAGACTGGACCAATTATCCCAAGGGAGTGATGTGGGCCTTTGGTGAGAAGGGCATGAAAGTCCCCTGCGGTATGGATCTGTTACTGAATGGCAATATTCCAAACGGTTCCGGCCTTTCTTCTTCCGCTTCCGTCGAGGTGTTGACCGGCTTCATCTTAAGGGATATGTTCGGTTTTGAAGCAAGCAATCAGGATCTGGCTTTGATTGGACAGTATTCCGAGAATAAGTTCAATGGCGTCAATTGCGGTATCATGGATCAGTTTGCCATCGCCATGGGCAAGGAAGGCCATGCCATCTTTTTGGATACATCCAATCTGTCCTATGAGTATGCACCTGTGAAGCTGAAGGGCGCTAAGATTGTAATCGCCTGCTCCAATAAAAAGAGGGGACTGGGCGATTCCAAGTACAATGAGCGCAGAAGCGAATGTGAGGAAGCCTTGAGAGAATTGCAGACGCTGGTGGACATCAAGACGCTGGGTGATCTGAATGAAGAGCAGTTCGAAGCGGTAAGAGGAGCCATTGCCAGTGAGGTACGGGTGAGGAGAGCAAGACATGCCGTATATGAGAATCAGCGTACTATCAAAGCGGTAGCAGCTTTAAGGGACAACAACATAGCATTCTTCGGTGCACTGATGAACGAGTCCCACGATTCCCTCAGAGACGATTATGAGGTAACCGGCATTGAACTGGATACTCTGGTGGAAGAGGCCAGAAAAGTGGAGGGTGTCATCGGCTCCCGTATGACCGGTGCCGGCTTTGGCGGCTGTACGGTCAGCATTGTAGAGGATAAGGCAATTGATACCTTTATTGAGCAGGTTGGCAAGGCATATAAGGAAAAAATCGGTTATGCAGCTGACTTCTATGTAGTAGAAATCGGTGGAGGCCCCACGGTATTATAAATAAGTGACATGATTGTCGTAATTTTTATCTGAGGGCGCGATATTAAGAAAATGCAGAAGAGTGTCCTGGCTTGTGGACACGGAAAGGAAGCTATGATACAGACTGACATCAAAAAGCTGGTGGAATACGGCCTGAAAACAGGGCTGGTGGCACCGGAGGATGAAATATATACTACAAACAGATTGCTGGAACTGTTTGGACTGGATGAACTGGAGAAAAGTGACACAGATGTCAATTCAGAAATGAACAGCCCGCAGGATGCCGGTATTGGTACAGGCATCTTGCAGGATGGCACAGGAACAGATGTAGGAAAGGAACTGGAACAGATACTGGCAGGGATGTTAGATTATGCCTGTGAAAAAGGCCTTATTCCTGAGGACAGCGTGGTATACAGAGACTTATTTGACACAAAGATCATGGGGCTTTTGATGCCCAGGCCCAGTGAAGTGATTGCAAAGTTCTGGGATATTTACAAGGAGCAGTCACCTCAGGCAGCTACAGACTTTTATTACAAGCTGAGCCAGGACTCCGATTATATCCGCAGGTATCGGATTGCCAGGGATATGAAGTGGGTGGCACCTACGGAATATGGGGATTTGGATATTACCATCAACCTGTCAAAGCCGGAAAAGGATCCCAAGGCTATAGCGGCTGCTAAAAATGCAAAGCAGTCAGGTTATCCCAAGTGCCTGCTTTGCCGGGAGAACGAAGGCTATGCCGGCAGGGTGAACCATCCCGCCAGACAGAACCACAGGATTATTCCCGTTACCATCAACGACAGCAGATGGGGCTTCCAGTATTCCCCCTATGTTTATTACAATGAGCATTGTATCGTATTTAACAGCGAGCATGTTCCCATGAAGATCGAGCATGCTACCTTCTGCAAGCTGTTTGACTTTGTGAAGCAGTTCCCGCACTATTTTGTAGGCTCCAATGCTGACCTGCCTATTGTGGGTGGCTCTATTTTAAGCCATGACCATTTCCAGGGAGGGCATTACGAGTTTGCCATGGCCAAGGCCCCCATTGAAAGAAGCTTTACGATAAAGGGCTTTGAAGATGTGGAAGCCGGTATCGTGAAATGGCCCATGTCCGTTATCCGCTTAAGCGGTGAGGATACGGACAGAATCATTGCCCTTGCGGATGTGATTTTAAACAACTGGCGGGGATATACGGATGAGGCAGCCTTTGTATATGCCGAAACGGATGGGGAACCTCACAATACCATTACGCCTATTGCCAGAAAACGTGGTGATAAATATGAGCTGGATCTGGTGCTCAGAAATAATATTACGACTGCGGAGCATCCTTTGGGAGTTTATCATCCTCATGCGAAGCTGCATCACATTAAAAAAGAAAACATCGGTCTGATAGAAGTCATGGGTCTGGCCGTTCTGCCTGCCCGCTTAAAGGGAGAAATGGCAGATTTAAAGAAAGCTATTTTGGACGGCAGCGATCTGAGAGCTGATGAGACTCTGGCCAAGCATGCGGATTGGGTGGAAGAATTTAAGCCTAAATACACCGAGATTAATGCTTCTAATATTGATAAGATCATAGAGGATGAAATTGGGTTGGTATTTATGCAGGTGCTGGAGGATGCCGGCGTATACAAATGCACGCCGGAAGGCAGAGAGGCATTTATGAGGTTTATTGCAACTATTTAGCCATCTGTGCTTCACGGTTAGGAACAATCGACAACCTCTCCGACATATTCTAAAGTAATAGAATCTTGGAGATAACAGAATATGGCTTTATGTAAAACAATCGTTCATGTGGTGCAGCCCAATGATACCTTTTACAGGCTGGCGCAGCGCTACCAGACAACCGTTCCCGACATCATTGCACGCAATCCGGGCGTGAATCCTTACAATTTGCAGGTGGGAAGCCGTCTCAATATCTGTGTGGGACAGCCGAATGAAGCTCCCTCACAGGATGAGTTAGAGCTTAACAATGAGATGAGGCAGGCATGGACACAGCATGCATTTTGGACAACGATATTCATGAACAGTCTGTTCAATGCACTGGCAAATATGGATGCCGTACAGACCCGGCTGCTGCAGACACCGGAGGATATTGCAGAGGTGTTTGACAATTTCTATTCCCAGGCAACGGTAAACCAGCTGACTCAGCTGCTTACAGAGCATACACAGCTTGCCGGACAAATCATGGCAGCCATGAAGGATAAGGATGAGCAAAAGGTAGAGCAGCTGGAACGGCAGTGGTATCAGAATGCAGAAAAAATCGCCAGACTGCTGGCCAATACCAACCCTAAATACAGCTATGACGAGCTATTGCAGATGCTGTCCACTCATTTGGATCTGTTAAAAAGGCAGATGCGAGCAGAATTGGATAAAGAATATGAGGAAGCTATCCGTGTATTTGATGAAAACGAAAATCATCTCATGGAACTGGCAGATGAATTGACAAA
>JBJFCM010000025.1:0-18243 GCA_051888955.1 Lachnospiraceae bacterium
AGAAAGAAAGTGACCAGTGTGGATAAGGCCAATGTGCTGGATTCCTCCAGATTGTGGCGCTCGGTGGTAGAAGAGGTGGCAAAGGATTATCCTGAGGTTACCTTAGAGCATATGCTGGTGGACAATTGTGCTATGCAATTAGTAAAGGATCCGGCGCAATTTGATGTAATCCTGACAGAGAATATGTTTGGAGATATCCTTTCTGATGAGGCCAGCATGGTGACCGGTTCCATCGGTATGCTTGCCAGCGCTTCCCTGAATGATACCAAGTTCGGCTTGTATGAGCCCAGTCATGGCTCTGCACCGGATATTGCAGGAAAGAATATTGCCAATCCCATTGCTACGATTTTGAGTGCCGCCATGATGCTACGCTACAGCTTTGATCTGGATGAAGCAGCAGATGCCGTGGAAGAGGCTGTGAAAAAGGTCTTACATGACGGCTACCGTACCGTGGATATCATGTCGGAGGGTTGTAAGCAGGTAAGCTGTTCTGAGATGGGAAGTCTGATTGCCGAAAGAATATAGTATAGTGTGAGAGAATTTTTATGCCGTAAAGACGGCGGAAGGAGATAAGATATGAGAAGTGATTCTGTAAAGACTGGCACCAGTCAGGCGCCTCATAGAAGTCTGTTCAATGCATTGGGATATACGGAGGAGGAGAGAAAACGGCCGTTGATTGGTATCGTAAGCTCCTTCAATGAAATCGTTCCCGGTCATATGAACCTGGATAAAATTGCGGAAGCGGTAAAGATGGGTGTGGCAATGGCAGGAGGAACCCCTGTTGTGTTCCCGGCAATCGCAGTCTGCGACGGCATTGCCATGGGGCATATTGGTATGAAATATTCCCTGGTAACAAGGGATTTGATTGCTGACAGCACAGAGTGTATGGCTATGGCACATGGCTTTGACGGTCTGGTATGCATTCCCAACTGTGATAAAAACGTACCCGGTCTGTTGATGGCTGCAGCCAGACTGAATATTCCTACCATTTTCGTATCCGGCGGACCTATGTTGGCCGGTAGGGTGAAGGGTGAGAAAAAGAGCCTTTCCTCCATGTTTGAAGCAGTCGGCAGTGTAGCGGCAGGCACCATGACCATGGAAGACCTTTGTGAATTTGAAGAAAAGGTTTGTCCTACCTGCGGATCCTGTTCCGGTATGTACACTGCGAACTCCATGAACTGTCTGACAGAAGCCATCGGTATGGGACTTCGAGGCAATGGTACGATACCAGCCGTTTATTCCGAGAGAATTCGTCTCGCAAAGCATGCAGGCATGAAAATTATGGAGCTTGTGGAAAAGGATATCAAGCCACGCGATATCATGACAAAAGAGGCATTTATGAATGCACTTACCGTAGATATGGCACTGGGATGCTCTACCAATACCATGCTGCATCTGCCGGCAATTGCCCATGAAGCAGGTGTGGATTTGAATCTGGACATTGCTAACGAGCTTTCCGCAAAGACACCGAACCTCTGCCATTTAGCACCGGCAGGTCCTACCTATATGGAGGATCTGAACGAAGCAGGCGGTGTATATGCTGTTATGAAGGAGCTTTCCAAGCTGAACCTTCTGAACCTTGACCTGATTACTGTTACCGGTAAGACAGTAGGGGAAAATATTAAAAATGCAGTTAATAAGGACGAAACTGTCATCAGGACAGTCGAGAATCCATATTCTACAACAGGCGGTATAGCAGTATTGAAAGGAAACCTGGCACCGGACTCCGGCGTGGTAAAACGTTCTGCGGTAGTACCTGAGATGATGGTACACGAAGGTCCTGCCAGAGTATTTGACTGTGAAGAAGATGCCATTGCAGCAATTAAGGGCGGCAAAATTGTAGCAGGAGATGTGGTAGTCATCCGTTATGAGGGTCCTAAAGGCGGCCCCGGTATGAGAGAAATGTTAAACCCTACTTCCGCAATCGCGGGCATGGGTCTTGGTTCCTCTGTAGCATTGATTACAGACGGCCGTTTTTCAGGTGCATCCCGTGGTGCATCCATCGGACACGTATCTCCTGAAGCAGCAGTAGGCGGTCCTATTGCCCTTGTGGAAGAAGGCGATATCATCAGCATCAACATTCCGGAAAATACCCTGAATGTAAAAATATCCGATGAAGAAATGGCTGCTAGACGAGCAAAATGGCAGCCTCGTGAGCCGAAAGTCACCACCGGCTACCTTTCCCGTTATCGCGAACTCGTAACCAGCGGCAACCGCGGTGCTATTTTAGAGATACCTGGCAAAAACTAACAGATGTCAGCTGGTGACTTATGAACTAGGTTAGCCTGTAATCAGGCGGACAACATCCCTTTCCATAAAGGACCGTCGAAAACGTCGGTACTTAGGTCATGTTCAGAGCGCGTTGCGCTCTATGACCTTACGTACCGTTACGTTTCCGCAAGAGCGAGAGCGTGTCCTGTTGGAAAGGGATGTCGTCCGCCGTGACCAGGAACATTTTTATATAATACGGAGGATTAGATATGCAGCTTACAGGTGCAGAAATCGTAATTGAATGCCTGAAGGAACAAGGCGTAGATACCGTCTTCGGTTATCCCGGCGGTACCATCTTAAATATTTATGATGCGCTGTATAAACACAGTAACGAAATCACTCACATACTGACATCCCATGAACAGGGTGCAGCCCATGCAGCCGACGGCTATGCCCGTGCTACCGGTAAAGTTGGGGTTTGCATGGCCACCAGTGGTCCCGGTGCTACCAACCTGGTTACCGGTATTGCCACTGCTTACATGGATTCTGTTCCCATGGTGGCAATCACAGCCAATGTAAATCTGCCATTACTGGGTAAGGATACCTTTCAGGAGGTAGATATAGCCGGTGTAACCATGCCGATTACCAAGCATGGCTACATTGTAAAGGATGTCAATATCCTGGCAGATACCATTAGAAAGGCATTTAAAATTGCCAAGTCCGGCAGACCCGGCCCGGTGTTAGTAGACATTACTAAGGATGTGACTGCGAATACCTGTGAATATACGCCCATCCAGCCCGCAGAACCGGAAATCGTAAATAAATATACAGATGCCGACTTGGAAAAAGCGGTAGAACTCATCAACGCTGCCAAGAAGCCTTATATTTATCTGGGCGGCGGTGCCATTATTTCCGGTGCAGCCGAGCAGGTGAAAGAATTTGCAGAGAAAATCGATGCGCCGGTTTGTGATACTCTTATGGGTAAGGGTGCCTTTGATGGCAACAGTGAGAGATATACCGGCATGATTGGCATGCACGGTACCAAGACCTCTAATTTTGGTGTCAGTGAATGTGACCTGCTGATTGCGCTGGGAGCACGTTTCTCTGACCGTGTAATCGGCAATCCCAAGACCTTTGCCCAAAATGCCAAGGTGCTTCATATTGATATCGATGCAGCGGAAATCGGTAAAAATATTCCTGCCTATGCCAGCATAACCGGGGATCTGAAGTGTGTATTAAAGAAATTGAACTCTCTTTTGAATAAACAGGAACATCCTGAGTGGATGGCTCATATAAAGGAATTAAAGGAAAAGTACCCTCTCAAATATAATAAGGAGCAGCTTTCCTGTCCTTATGTTATTGAAGAAATCGACAGGATAACCAAAGGGCAGGCTATTATTACTACTGATGTGGGACAGCATCAGATGTGGGCAGCACAGTACTACAAGTATACGGAGCCGAGAACCTTCTTATCCTCCGGTGGCCTTGGTACTATGGGCTATGGCCTTGGAGCATGTATCGGTGCAAAGGTGGGCAGACCGGATAAACTCTGTATTAACATTGCCGGAGATGGCTGCTTCCGTATGAATATGAACGAGATGGCTACTGCAAGCAGATACAATATCCCCATTATCCAGGTTGTTATCAATAACCGTGTGCTGGGAATGGTGCGTCAGTGGCAGACCCTGTTTTATGATCACAGGTATTCCCAGACCGTGTTGGATGACAAGGTGGATTTCTGCAAGGTGGCAGAAGGACTTGGATGTACCGCTATCCGCGTGACAAAAAAGGAGGAAGTTGGCCCTGCCCTTGAAAAAGCAATTGCCTTGAAGGCTCCGGTCATGATAGAGTGCATGATTCCCGAAGATGATAAGGTATTCCCTATGGTACCTGCCGGTGCGCCTATCAGCGATGCTTTTGATGAGGATGATTTAAAGAAAGCGTAAAAAGTTTAGCCTGGGGGACACATGAAAAAGAGAAGAGCGCTTGTCTTAGGATGGCTTGCTGTAATAATGGCGGTTGGAGGAATGCTTGCCCTGTATGCTACAGTTGGTTTTTACTACAGGGGAAGCTTTTTTCCCGGCACCTATATTAACAGTGTTTACTGCACAGGTAAGTCAGTGGAAGAAGTAAATGAAGAACTGAAGAGCCTGTTTAGTGAAGAGAGCTTTTCTATGCGGGATACCTTCGGACATCAATATGAAATTCTGCTTTCAGATATTCAATTCGAGATTGACTATTCAAGTCAATTACATGACTTGCAGAATCCGAAGCATCCATTGCTTTGGGCTTTTTATTTGAAACAAGCGGCTCATAACACACTTGTTCCCCATATAAGTTTTGATGAGGAACTGCTACGGGAAGCACTTCTTAAGTGCGGTATGGAAGAAATTCCATCGACGGAGTCAGATTCGGATATTGTCACGGTGGAAATACGGTTTGATACGTGCTACGAACTTTTCGATGGAAGAAAACATCTTTTGGATAGGGAAATGGTATATGAAACGGTAAAGGAAGCGCTTTTGCAGGAGAGTTTTTCGGTGGATTTTACCGATTGCTATGTGGATCTGCCCTATACGGAAAAAATGCAGGAAACCCTGACGTTGTGGGAAAAGATAGAGGACTTTCAGACCTGCGGTATCGTATATGATATGGGAGATGAGCAGATTGCCCTTACTCCCCAAATCGTCTGTAAGTGGATTACCCTGGAGGATGAGCGGAACCTGACCTTTGCTTTGGATGATGACGGTAATCTGATACTGAATGAACAGGCGTTGGAGGCTTTTATAGATGAGCTTTGTGCAGCATATAACACCTATGGCAGCACCCGTACCTTTCAGTCTACCAGAGGAGATAATATCACGATTGAAGGCGGCACCTATGGTAACAAAATAGACAGAGAAGCAGAAATTGCCTATTTAAAGGAGGCGTTGCTGACCGATGTAAATGAGGTGCATGTGCCTGCATATGAAAGGGAAGCTTATGTCAGGGGAAAAGATGACATCGGCGATACCTATGTGGAAGTGGATATGACCGAGCAAAAGCTGTACTTCTATGAAGAAGGAGAGCTTAAGTTTGAAACGGATATTGTGACCGGGAATACCGGGCGCAGGATGGGAACCCCAACAGGTGTCAATTATATTTATAACATGCAGCAAAACCGTACGCTCAGAGGGCCGGGATATGCGGCACCAGTGAAATACTGGGTGCCTGTCAAGGGAAATATCGGCATCCATGATGCATCTTGGAGAAAAAACTTTGGTGGCGAAATCTATAAGACAAACGGTTCCCATGGATGTATCAATGTTCCTTCTGACAAAATGGCGGAATTGTATGACATGCTGGAAATAGGGATTCCGGTTGTGATGTTTTATTAGTTGTTTTATGGTACTTTGGTACAAAAATTTGCAAATAATTTAACAATGCAGTTGACTAAAGCAAAATCAGAGTTTACAATATTTTTTATGCTCACCCATGTCCCTATAATTATTCTTATGGAAAGGGTGGGGAATTTATACAGTATGAGGAGGTATTTACCGTGCGAGTTTACAATTTTTCGGCAGGTCCGGCAGTGTTACCTGAGGAAGTATTACAAGAAGCAGCAGATGAGATGCTGGATTATCAGGGCAGCGGCATGTCCGTTATGGAGATGAGCCACAGGTCCAAGACCTATGACAAGATTATAAAGGATGCAGAAGCAGACTTAAGGGATTTGATGAATATTCCGGACAATTATAAGGTGCTTTTTCTGCAGGGCGGAGCAAGCTCCCAGTTTGCCATGATTCCCATGAACCTGATGAAGAATAAGGTTGCTGACTATATTGTGACCGGACAGTGGGCTAAGAAAGCCTATCAGGAGGCTGCTATTTACGGAAAAGCCAATAAGATTGCAAGCAGTGAGGATAAGACCTTTTCTTATATACCTGATTGTTCGGATCTTCCTATCAGTGAAGATGCTGACTACGTTTATATTTGTGAAAACAATACCATTTACGGAACCAAGTTTAAGACGCTTCCCAATACCAAGGGGAAACCTCTTGTAGCGGATGTTTCTTCCTGTTTCTTATCAGAACCTGTTGATGTTACCAAATACGGCCTGATTTATGGCGGTGTCCAGAAGAACATCGGTCCTGCAGGTGTAGTTATCGTAATTATCAGAGAGGACTTGATTACTGAGGATGTGCTTCCGGGTACACCGACCATGTTCAAATACAAGATTCATGCAGACAATCAGTCTTTGTATAATACACCGCCTGCATACGGCATCTATATCTGTGGCAAGGTATTCAAGTGGCTGAAAAAGCAGGGCGGCCTGGAGGCTATGAAGGCATATAATGAGAAAAAAGCAAAGGTTCTATATGATTACCTGGATGAAAGCAAGCTGTTTAAGGGTACAGTCAGAAAGGAAGACCGTTCTCTTATGAATGTTCCTTTTGTAACCGGCAACGAAGAACTGGATGCCAAATTCGTGAAGGAAGCTACGGCGGCAGGTTTTGTGAATCTGAAAGGTCACAGAACCGTTGGCGGTATGCGTGCCAGCATTTACAATGCAATGCCAATTGAAGGTGTTGAAAAGCTGGTAGAGTTCATGAAGGAATTTGAAAAAAATAACGCGTAGGAGAGAGAAACATGTTTCAATACTATTGCCTGAATCCCATTTCCAAAGTGGGATTGACGAAATTTACTGAGAATTATCAGAAAACTGAAAGTATAGAAGAAGCACAGGGTGTACTGGTCAGAAGTGCTTCCATGCATGAAATGGAGCTTCCGGAGAGTCTTCTTGCAGTGGCAAGAGCCGGAGCCGGTGTCAACAACATTCCTCTTGACAAATGTGCGGAAAGAGGCGTTGTCGTATTCAATACTCCCGGTGCCAATGCCAACGGTGTAAAGGAACTGGTGATTGCCGGAATGCTGCTGGCTGCCAGGGATGTAACCGGTGGTATCGACTGGGTAAAGGCCAATGCTTCCGATGAAAATATTGCGAAGGCGGCGGAAAAAGAGAAGAAGAATTTTGCTGGTACGGAACTGATGGGTAAGAGCTTAGGTATTATCGGTCTGGGTGCCATCGGTGTAAAGGTTGCCAACGCTGCAAGACATCTTGGGATGGAAGTGTATGGCTATGATCCGTATCTGTCCGTAGATGCCGCATGGAACTTAAGCCGTGATGTGAAGCATGTGCTCAATGTAGAGGATATATACAAGACTTGTGACTACATTACCATTCATGTGCCGTTGTTGGATTCAACCAAGGGTATGATTAATAAGGACGCCATCGCAATGATGAAGGATGGCGTAGTCATCCTGAACTTCGCAAGAGATCTTCTTGCAAATGAAAAGGATGTGCTGGAAGCGTTAGAGAGCGGCAAGGTACATAAATATGTATCTGATTTTCCCAATCCTACTACGGCAGGCGCTAAGGGATGTATCGTAATTCCTCATCTGGGCGCATCTACAGAAGAGTCCGAAGATAATTGTGCTGTAATGGCTGTTAAGGAAATGATGGATTATCTGGAAAACGGTAACATTAAGAACAGTGTAAACTATCCGAACTGTGACATGGGTGTCTGCACCCAGGCTGGGCGAGTAGCCATCTTCCATAAGAATATTGCGAATATGATTACGAAGTTTACTGCCTGCTTTGGTGACAACGGCATCAATATCAGCAACATGATGAATAAGTCCAGGGGTGAGGTAGCTTACACCATGCTGGATGTAGAAAGCCCTGCTACTCCCGATATCGTGGAGAAGCTTGCAGCAATCGACGGTGTATTCCGTGTACGTGTGGTAAAATAAATTATTCTGTCGTGTAAAAGCGTAGGACATTCCGCTGGAGTAATATCCGGGAATGTTGGCGCTTTTTCTTTTAAAAAAATTTTAAATTTACTGCAACCTTTTGACCACCTCAAAGGTATTATTTATGAAAGCGCTTCAAAAGAAACTAAAAATAAAGAGAAGTGAGAGGAATTTAATATGAAAAAGAAAATTGTAATGGTGATGCTCTGCATGGTAATGGCTTTGTCTGCAACTGCATGTGGTATGGAAACCGTGTTATCTGGTCAGACAGAAACGGAAGAGTCCGATAAAGACAGGGACGATAAGGATGACGATAAGGACGAAGATAAGGATGAAACCAAGACTGAAGATAAGGATGAAACGAAAGAGGATGAAAAGGATGTAGAGCCTGAGAAACCGGTTTCAGGCGTCGTTTTAGGTGGCGAATTTGAGCAGGATTACGATGGCTTTGAGTATTTATATTGTGAAACGCTGATGACAGAGTCAAAGGAAAATGAGACTACCGGTAAGATGGAAAGCCAGTCGCTGAATGTGTTTATTCCGATAGGTGACTATTCCAGTGTAAACCGTGACACTGCTTATTCAGATAAGATGGGTGTGGAATTCAGGGTCACTTTAAATCCCTATATCCGGTATGATGAGGATGATTATCTTCCTGAAGAAAACATGCAGTATTATCTGGATTATGAGTATGATGAATTCTATTGTACCAACTATAAAAATGTTACCCTGTCAGAGGTGGAAGAGGCGGGTGACGGCGTAAGGGCATGCGCAAGCTATTTCTATTATGATAAATGGGATGATGCTTATATTCCTGTATATACAACCTATTTTCTGCGTGAGTTATCCAAAGATATGGAAGTGCTGGTAGAAGTAGAAATACACGGTGACAGCACTACCGGAAAAACGGATGCATTAATAGCAGAATTAGAGGAATTCTATGGCTTTGACATTGCATGGGATGCTAAAAAGGCAGAGAGCGATTTGGAAGCGTTCTTAGCAACTGGTGTAAGTGACACACAGACTGTTTCTACCGGCTATTTATTGTTTGAACTGCCTATGGGCTGGGAACAGGATTATAATTATGGTGACTACAGTAACTATGCTTATGCACCCGACGGTGATGCATCTTCCGCAGGCTGTGTTATCAGCATTACCAGAGAATATATGGGCATGGACAGCTTCGATGTGTCTGAGTTTTTGAAAAACGAGGAAGAAACGAAGGAATACCTGGCAGAAACCTTAGGGGAAACGGCAAGTAATATTGAAATTGAGGATTATGGCACTACCTGTTTGGGAAATGCTGTAAAGGTAAGCTTTGAGACTAAGGATGGCAGCTATGAAGATATGAACAATGTTTATTTCATCTCTAACGATGATTACGTTTATACGGTAGTTGCAACAGCAGTTTCGGGCTGTCCTGAGGACGTATTTACCATGACAGAAGAAATCCTGGCAAACGGCAAAGTAAAAGAGTGAAAATAGATTGGAAAATTTCTTCAAGTAAGGTATAATATCCGCAAAAGATAAAGCAATTTTACTTGGAGAAAAGGCATGGGTTCTGATAAACTTAAGCTGTCAACAGATGAAATTATAGAAAAATATGCTGATATGGTGTACCGCCTTGCTGTCAACGAAACCGGCAGCAAGGAGGATGCCAGCGATGTGTTTCAGGAGGTATTTTTAAGGCTCGTCAAGTACCGTGACAGGATTACCTCCGAGGAGCATCTAAAGGCCTGGCTTTTACGGGTCACTATTAATTGTGCTAAAAAGAATCAGGGAAGTTTTTGGAAAAAGAATGTGGGTTTTTATGAGGAAGAGGACGGTAAAGAGCTTCTTTATGAAAAATCCCAGTCGGATTATGAGCGGGTGGAGAATACGGATTCTCCTATAAGCAGTGCCATACGGGCATTGCCGGAAATATACAGAAATGTAATTTATTTATTTTATTATGAAGAATTGGATATTAAGCAGATTGGAGAGATATTAGGAGAAAAAGAATCTACTGTCAAATCCAGGCTGCACAGAGCCAGAGAGAGTCTGCGCGGGCAGCTGAAGGGAGATGATGTATTGTGAAGGAAGAAGAATATATAGATAGCTTTAAAAAGGAAACAGACAGCCTGCATGCACCGGCAGATTTGATAGCCTTAACAAAAAAGCGAACCGCGACAGAGCAACTGCGGTTACAGGCAGAGAAGAAAAGGAAGAAGAAGCTGTATTACTTTATTACAGCGGCTGCGGCATTATTGTTTCTGTGTGTTGTGACAGTGCCGCTATGGAACATTAATCAGGCAGGAACGGAAAATAATTTGTATCTGGGCAGTTACGAAACGGAGCAGGATAGTAAGGAAGGGATTGCTGTTGAGAAAGTGGCAATTCTTCCCATGGACTTTGCGGGAACAGAGGTGGAAACTGTTGAGATTAACGGCATAGAAATATTGCTTACTACCGATGGGAACGGTGGATATATGGCAGCCTATAAAGAGAATGACAGCATGGACAATCATTATGTACTGATTTCCTCTGACGAAAAGGATAAAGATATTTTTTTGGAATTCCTGGGACGAACCATAAAGTAGTAAAGGGGTTTTGATAAAATGAAAATTGATAACAATTTATTTGTTTTTATATTGGAAAAGAAAAAAAGAGGCGGAGTCCTGCTACCGGTAATTCTTTGTATCGCATTGCTGGCTGGCATGTTTGGCGGAGGTCTGCTTGTCGGAAGGGGCTTAAATGGCAATGGTGGGGCAGCCACCAGGACATCAACAGAAGCAGCATCCGATGATGCTGCCACTGGAATAGAGACAGATGCAGTAACGGATAGCGTTGCAGATGGCAATATAGCAGATGGACAGGAAAATGCTGTAGAAGGGAAACCTTCATCAGAGGATGAATTTGTAGAGGGTAACTATATTACCAGCGAGTACCTGGCAAGCATGACAAAGGACAGATATAAAGAGGAAACCTCTCCTTATGGCTACACTTATGGAGCCGCAATCAGCGGTCTGTCCAGAAGCGATGCAATCGTACTGGAAACGGACATTGCAATAGAGGAATTGGGGATTGAATACTGGACGGAAATCATAAACCTTTACGAGGACCCGGAATTAAAGCATTCTGTGGGTCCCAGCAGCTGGGAGTATGATAAGGATGCAGGGACCATTACCCTGTATCCCACCAACTATCCTATAGGACAGATCAGAGTAGGCGGTCTTACCACTGATATTGTAAACCGCTATGAGCACGATGATATCTCTTTTTTCCCGAAGGATGCAGGAGCTGACTGGGGAAATTTAAGCACTCTGTATCTGGCAACCTATATTGATTTGGAGACCGGTGAAAAAAGGGACGTTCCACAGGTACAGGTGGTGTCCTTCAAAGGAGAACTGCCTGACACGCCGCGGCTCAGTTATTCCTTTACAGAGGATGGCAGAGTACATTTTTCCTGGTCTGATGTAGAAAGCGCAGCAGAATATTTTGTCTGTAGCTTAGAGTACAGGGAAGAATATGGACTTGGTTCCATTGCTACCGTCATAGGCAATACGACGGATACAGAGTGGACCTCTGATGCTGCCGAGTTCGGTGCCATATTTATCAATAGCGAATTTTCCAATTATAAGGTAGCAGAGGATGATTGGTATGATGAGTACCGCAGGGAGAAATGCATTGCAGAATACGGGGAAACACCCCTGGCAGTCTGCAACACGGACAGTAGGGATACCTATTGTGTCATAGCAATATCTGAGCAGGGTACATCCATGATGAGCAATTCGGTAGATATACTGGATATACAGGAGAGCATTCCGGTATCCTTAGCCAGTGATACCTGGGTGGCAAATGGGTATACCTATGGCAGGTATGATACAGTATCGGATATCTCAGCATATGGCTATGTGACAATGGCAGATGGTACGACAGCCATGAAACTGATTAATTATAATACCGAAAAAGCCATGGTAGTAGAGGACCGTTATATTTATACGGATGATGACGGTAATTATTTGGAGGGCAAGAATTTAAAGGTATTGAATATTCCTTATACGATTGAGGGCACACCTTTTGAGGATGTCGTCAGTGTAGTGGATTATGATGACAGCAATCTTGCTGAAGACCTAAAGTTTATTGAAGAACGGGAAGACTTATTGCGGAAAAACGCAGGTGAAGTGGCCCTTGATAACAATATAGAGTTTAATGAGGAAGAGGAAGCGGCTGCCGAGGTAAGAGAGGTTGATTTTGCAGTTACGGCTAACAGCGCTCTTTCCGAATATCTTGCCATCAACATGCTTTCCGGTGTGACTGTGATTGATGTTTCGGGATTTGATGAGGCTGCGGATACGGATTTCCTTGCAGATGCCTTTTTGGAGGCTTATTATCAGAACCCTTTGATATTGGGCGTGGGCGGATATCGTATAAACAGAGCCGGAACCGCTGTCAAGGTGGCATATGATGAGGATGCGGCAACCACCTGTGGGAAGCAGGAAGAAATTAGAAAGAAAATTTCTGAGGTAGTCGCCAAGATTATTACGGACGATATGACAGAACTGGAAAAAGAACTGGTAATCAATCAGTATCTTTGCGAAACCTGTGAATATGACAATGCAGCTTTAGACAATGCAGCGCAGAATAATTATGCTTATGTAGACGAGGAGTTCAATGATTCCTTTACCGCTTATGGCGCACTGATAAACGGCCGCTGTGTCTGTGCGGGTTATGCGGCAGCATTCAAGCTGTTAGCCGATGCCGCAGGCTTAGAGAGCGTCGTGGTGACCGGTACGTTGGAGGGCAATCTGCCCCACGCATGGAACAAGGTTAGAATTGATGGGGAATGGGAAATCTTAGACGTTACCAACAATGATAATGAATTCCTTGTAAATGCACTGCTTAATCTGCCGGATGAAGCGGGAAAACGTACACTGACTGAGGACAGAGACTATGTGTTGGACGCTTATCTGAAAAATTATACGGCTACTAACGGGCAGAGAGAATATTACCGTATCAATGATATGTATTATGACTATGATGAAATCGGGGAAAAGCTTGCTGAGCAGATCAATGAAAATGGTACGGCACTTCTTCGTACAGAGTATACCCTGGACGATGAGACCTTTAACAAAATCGGGCAGGATGTCTATGCGGCCATGGACAGAGATGAAGATTTATATGGTTATTACTGGATGGGAGTTATCTATCTGACGACGGAAAAATAGAATTTAGAGCAAAAAAACACATCCTTATCTGATTGTGGTACACAGATAGGGATGTGTTTTTGTGTGTTTACCGATAAAGGAAGGGGTGCTCCCCATCGTCTTCGAATACGTCCTCCAGACTGCCACGGAGCTTCTGGTCAGCCAGACAGGCGGACTCGCTCTGCAAATCCATATACCGGATAAAGAAATCCTCCAAGGAAACGCCCTGTTCATCCGCAATTTCTTGTAAAATGGGACGGAGCTTTTCTATTTGAGAGGATACCTGTACCTTTTGCGGGTCTATATCTGCCATGACGGATTCGGCATATTTATTGATACGCGCCAGAATCTTTCTGTCCTCTGCTGTCAAAATATCACATCCTTTCTCCGATATTTTAGCACCATTTGCTTGTGATGTATAGGGATTTTTGGTAAAATAGATTCAGTAAGGCTGTCAAAGATGGCAGAATCAAAAGAAAAGAGGAGATTCGTTATGGCAGATATCAGACCATTTCGGGCAATCAGACCGGCTTTAGGCCTGGAGAGCAGTATTGCAGCATTACCCTATGACGTATACAACAGGCAGGAGGCTAAGGCAGCCGTGGCGGATGCGCCTCATTCCTTTTTGCGCATAGACAGGGCGGAAACACAGTTTCCTGATGATGTAGATATCTATGATGCAAGAGTTTATGAAAAGGCAAAGGAGCTTTTGGAAGAGCAGATTAACAAAGGGGAATTCATTACCGAAGCAAAGCCCTGCCTCTATCTGTATGAGCTTACCATGGAGGGCAGGAGCCAGACCGGCATTGTTGCCTGTGCTTCCATTGATGACTATATCAACGGCGTGATTAAAAAGCATGAAAATACCAGGGCCGAGAAGGAAGAGGACAGAATCCGGCATGTGGATACGCTGGATGCCCAGACCGGTCCCATATTTTTAGCGTACCGGGACAGGGATGATCTGCAGGCAGTGATACGCAGGAATAAAGAAAAGGCTCCCTTATATGATTTCGTTTCAGAGGACGGCATCCGGCACAGGGTATTTCTCATTGATGAGGAATCTGATATAGCAAAGCTTGTTGCTATTTTCTCAGATATGGGCAATATTTATATTGCAGACGGTCATCACCGCTGTGCCTCCGCTGTCAAAGTGGGCTTGAAGAGAAGAAGCGAGCATCCGGGTTATACCGGCAGGGAAGAGTTCAATTATTTTCTTTCTGTACTGTTTGCGGACAGTGAACTGATGATTATGGATTATAACCGTGTGGTGAAGGATTTGAACGGCTTATCTACAGTACAGTTTATGGAAAAGCTGGCTGGATTGTTTGAGGTGGAAGAGCTTGAAGAGGCGACTGCGCACAGGCCCGGTAAAAAGGGAGAGATTACCATGTTCTTAGAGGATAAGTGGTATCTGCTTGCTGCCCATGAGGATTTAAAGAGCGAGGATCCGGTCAAGAATCTGGATGTTTCCATTTTACAGGAGCATGTGCTTGCGCCGATTTTGGGGATAGCGGACCCCAAGACCGATAAGAGGATTGATTTTGTGGGTGGAATCAGAGGACTAAAGGAATTGGAGAGAAGAGTACATACGGATATGAAGGTGGCATTTGCCATGTATCCTACTTCCATCAAAGAACTGTTCGCAGTGGCCGATGCAGGACTTTTGATGCCACCCAAATCCACCTGGTTTGAGCCGAAGTTACGAAGTGGTCTGTTTATTCACAGCCTGAAGGACTGATGTTAGGGAGAAAATGTACAAAATAGATATGCAATATGGAGGAGGAACTTTTTTATGAACAGCAAATTATACAAACTGATGAACTGGCCGGCAATTGAAGAAATCATATATTCAGAGGCATCCAATCCCCATGCGCTCCTAGGACCTCATGCATCGGGGACAGGTACGCTGGTACAGACCTTCTGTCCGGGAGCCTCGAAAGTTCAGATACAGTTTTTGGAGGACATGTCGGAGAAGGAGATGGAGATGGCAGATGAGGACGGCTTTTTTGCCATTCTGCTTCCTACCAAAAAAATAGGTGCATATCGCTACATTATCACCTATTCCGATGGCAATGTGGAAATCAGACAGGATGCGTACAGACATGCCCCGTTAATCACCAAAGAAGATGAGGATGCTTTTGCTAACGGTATCCACTATACCATCTATGAAAAGCTGGGTGCACATCCGATGACACTGGATGGAGAAGATGGCGTTTATTTTGCGGTATGGGCGCCGGGAGCCATGCGTGTCAGCACAGTGGGGGACTTTAATAAATGGGATGGACGTGTCCATCAGATGCGTAAGCTTCCTTCCGGTATTTTTGAAATCTTTATTCCCGGAGCAAAGGCTGGGGACAATTATAAATATGAACTGAAATTAAAGAGCGGGTTGACTTATTTGAAGGCAGACCCATATGGAAATGCGGCACAGCTTCGTCCGGAGACCGCATCCGTGGTGGCGGATTTGCGCAATTTTACGTGGGAGGACAAGGCATGGCTGAAAGAGAGAAAGAATCTACAGAAGCCGGATGCTCCCATGAGCGTCTACGAGATGTATCTGGGAAGCTTTGTAGACCCTGCGGAAGAAGAGGAATATGCGAATTACAGGGAAATCGCGCCTAAGGTCATCGCCTATGTAAGAGAGATGGGATATACCCACGTGGAACTGATGCCGGTAATGGAGCATCCCTTTGATGCATCCTGGGGATATCAGGTAATTGGATATTATGCACCTACTGCCAGGTATGGTTCGCCCGAAGATTTTATGTATTTTATCAATGAGCTTCATAAGGCCGGCATCGGCGTGATTTTAGACTGGGTTCCGGCACATTTTCCAAGAGATACCTACGGGCTGTCCAATTTTGACGGTACCTGTCTATATGAGCACTTTGATCCGCGCCAGGGTTCTCATCCTCACTGGGGCACCCTGATTTATAACTATGGCCGTCCGGAGGTAAAGAATTATCTGATTGCCAATGCACTTTTCTGGGTGGAGAAATACCATGCGGACGGTATCCGTATGGATGCGGTGGCCTCCATGCTGTATCTGGACTATGGTAAAAATGACGGAGAATGGGTGGCTAATATTTACGGCGGCAATGAGAATCTGGAAGCGATTGAATTTATCAAGCATTTGAACTCTGTTTTAAAGAAACGCAATCCGGGAGTCTTAAGCATTGCGGAAGAAAGCACGGCATGGCCCATGATTACCGGTGATTTGAACGAGGGAGGCCTGGGCTTCGACATCAAGTGGAACATGGGCTGGATGAATGATTTCCTGCGTTATATCCGCTATGATCCTTATTTCAGAAGCTATCATCACGGCGAATTGACCTTCAGCATGATTTATGCCTATAGTGAGCGTTTTATGCTGGTATTGTCCCATGATGAGGTGGTTCATGGGAAAGCTTCCTTGATTGGCAAGATGCCGGGAGAGCGGGAACAGAAATTTGCAAACTTAAGGTTGTCCTATGCGTATATGATGATGCACCCGGGCAAAAAACTGCTCTTTATGGGACAGGATATTGCCGAATTTGACGAGTGGAATGAGAAGCGCCGGGTGGAATGGGAGCTTTTGCAGTACCCGGAACACAAGGGTGTGGCAGAGCTGATGAAGGCATTGAATAACCTGTATCTGACCCAGCCGGCCATGTATGAACTGGATAATAAGCCGGAAGGCTTTGAATGGATCAACAGCATTGCTTCTAAGGAGTGTTTCCTGACGTTCATGCGCAAGGGCAAAAAGAGGGCGGATACGTTAGTGGTTGCGGCTAACTTTTCCGGGGTTCCCATGCAGTTACAGATTGGGGTACCCTACAAAGGCGGTTATAAAGAAATCCTGAATACGGATGCGGAGTGCTTTGGCGGAAGCGGCATTGTGAACGGACGCATCAAGAAAGCTGTGAAAAAGGAATGGGATGACAGACCGTATTCCATAAACATTAAGCTGGCACCACTGTCTGTGAGCATCCTGGCATATAGGCCGGAGAAAGGTTGAGTATGATGCTGTTAAGTACGACCCTGCAGGAGGAATTGAATATCCCGGCGATTGAGCCCGGCGTAATTGAAAAATTTTTTGAAGAATTGCCGGAGAAGGCGCTGGGGCTGGGTATCAGGATATTGTTAGCGTTGGTGGTATTTTTTGTGGGAATACAAGTTATTAAGCTGATACGACGTATTCTGAAAAAGTCCCTGAAGCGTGCAAAAGCGGATGTCGGGGTGATACAGTTTTTAGATTCCCTGGTCAAGGCGATACTGTATATTGTACTGGCTTTCCTGATTGCATCCGGTTTCGGAGTGGATGCGGCCAGTATTATTGCCATACTCGGTTCTGCCGGCGTAGCAATCGGTCTGGCCATTCAGGGTAGCCTTTCTAATTTTGCAGGAGGAGTCCTGATACTGTTGCTAAAGCCCTTTAAGGTAGGAGATTATATTAAAGAGGACACCGGCGGAAATGAAGGAACAGTATCAGAAATCCAGATTTTTTATACGAAGCTTACCACGCCGGACAATCGGGTGATTGTATTACCTAACGGGACGCTTGCCAATTCCAGCATGACTAACGTTACGGAAGCCTCCACGAGAAGATTGGATATTCCGGTAGGTATTTCCTATGATTCGGATATTAAGAAAGCAAAGGACGTACTTACAGATATGCTGAAGGCAGATAGCGCTACCCTGAAGGAACAGGAAATGCGGGTTTTTGTGGATGCCCTTTCCGATTCCAGCATCAATCTGGTAATACGCTGCTGGGTAAAGCAGGAGGACTATTGGGAAGCAAAATGGAGATTGACGGAAAACACCAAGTATGCACTGGATGCTGCCGGCATCTTGATTCCGTTCCCTCAATTGGATGTGCATCAGGTATAATGTCGTCAGACATTATACCTGTCCGGACAGGACATTTTTTTGAAATTATAGTTGCAATTTTTCGGCTCACCTATTATAATAACTAATGTTGTGACGATTACCCGGTCACGTGCTGAAATAGCTCAGTTGGTAGAGCACTTCACTCGTAATGAAGGGGTCGAGGGTTCGAGTCCCTTTTTCAGCT
>JBJFCM010000026.1:0-3796 GCA_051888955.1 Lachnospiraceae bacterium
ATACCGCTACGGATTATAAAGCGACCTCCATGCTCTACAGCATGTATCTGGGGTATAGAAAGAATCTGCACTGGTTTCTTGCACTGGTTCTTTTTACACTGGTGGGGACCATCCTGTGTACTCTCCTGCCTAAAAAATGGAAAGGTGTAAAGCGGGCAGCAGGCGTGGCGGTGGCAGCTCTTGCAGCAGTCTGGCTTTATTCCACAGGAGAATTCTGCAGCCTGCATTTTGATGAATATGATGCCATGCTGATACCGGCCATCGTATTTCTTATGCTTACCCTGCTCACAGGTGGTATCCGCATCCTGCAGCCTAAGGTGGATAAAAAAGAAAAGCTGCTGGCAGGAATGATCATGCTGGTAATTCTGCTTACTTCTATCGGCAGCAACAACGCTTTGTTTCCCAGCATCAACAATCTCTTCCTGGCAATTCCCTATATGCTGTGGACGGTTTACAGGCTGTGTAAAGGTGCGGGAAGGCTGAAGTTTTTGGATACCTTCGCTGTAAAGGCTATGACGGTGATGTTTCTTATCGTCTTTTTGTTTCAAAGCATCGGTTTTGGAACAGGATTTGTCTTTGTGGAAGCAGAAGGCGCAAAAAATATAGATACAAAAGTGGAAAATAATGTTATACTAAAAGGAATCTATATGAGTGAAGAGCGGGCGGACTGGATGAGTGGCATCAGCGCCTATGTGGCAGAGCAGAACCTGACAGGCAAAGAGGTCATCCTTTACGGATATATTCCATCTCTCAGCTTCTATCTGGAGATGCCCTCAGCATTCAATCCCTGGAGCGACCTTCGTTCCTACAGCAGGGAAGCGATGGAGGCGGCATTTGCAGAGCTTTGCAGTGAGATTGCGGAGGGGGCAGAGTATCCCGTTGTCATCCTGAATGCGGTATATGCTCCTTATCTGGAAAGCGGAGAAATAACAGACGAAAAGCTTTGCCTGGTTTTAGAATATATGGATAAGTATGGATATCAGGAAACTTTTTCTAACAATAAATTTATCTTATTTGAAAAGAGTGAATAGGTTTATTGTTTCACTCGGAAAAGAGGGCTTATGATTAATTTTAATGTACCACCCTATACGGGAAAAGAAATGGATTATATCAGGCAGGCTGTAGAGAACCAGAAAATCTGCGGCGACGGAGAATTTACCAAAAAATGCAATACCTGGATAGAGAAAAAGACCGGGACTTTCAAATGCCTGCTGACGACCTCCTGCACCCATGCGACGGAGCTGGCGGCCCTGCTTGCAGATATTGAGCCCGGAGATGAAGTCATCATGCCGGCCTATACCTTTGTATCTACAGCGGATGCCTTTGTACTGCGTGGTGCTGTTCCGGTATTTGTAGATATCCGTCCGGATACCATGAACATCGATGAAAAGCTGATTGAAGAGGCGATTACGGACAAGACCAAGGCTATTGTGCCGGTGCACTATGCCGGTGTAGCCTGTGAGATGGATACGATCATGGATATTGCCAAAAGACATAATCTGATTGTGATTGAGGATGCTGCACAGGGAATTATGTCAACCTATAAAGGAAAAGCACTCGGTACCTTTGGAGAATTTGGCTGCTTCTCCTTCCACGAGACGAAGAATTACAGCATGGGAGAGGGTGGCGCACTGCTCATCCGCGATGAGAAATATGTGGAAGAAGCGGAAATCATCAGAGAGAAAGGTACTAACCGCTCTAAATATTTCAGAGGGCAGATTGACAAATATACCTGGGTAAACTATGGCTCTTCCTACCTGCCCAGCGATATGAATGCGGCATATCTGTATGCCCAGTTGGAGATGGCAGACGAAATCAACGATGCCCGTATGGCAGCATGGAACCGCTACTATGAAAACCTGAAGCCTTTGATGGAAGCCGGAAAAATCGAGCTTCCTTATATTCCGAAGGAGTGTACCCACAATGCCCATATGTTCTATATCAAGACAGCCGACCTGGAAGAACGTAGCAGGCTGATACAGCACCTGAAAGCGAATGATATTCTGGCGGTATTCCACTACATTCCGTTGCATACGGCACCCGCCGGTCAGAAATTCGGACGTTTCCACGGAGAGGACAGGTACACCACCAGGGAAAGCGAGCGTCTGCTTCGTCTTCCCATGTTTTATAAGCTTACCCTGGAGCAGGTAGATTACATCTGTGATAAAGTAAAGGAATTTTATAAGTAAAGGAGAACTGCGTGCATGGACATCACTGTGAAGCAGGACAGACAACTCAATATCGACCTATTGCGCATCCTTGCCTGCTTTAGCGTCCTGATGCTGCACAGCGCTTCCCAATTCTGGTATACCCTGTCGGTGGAAAGCAACCGTTGGCTTGTGTGTAATGCCTACGATGCCGCTTTTCGTTTTGGCGTCCCTATATTCGTCATGATAAGCGGCAGGTTTTTTCTGACGAGACCCGGAGAAACCGATATAAAAAGGCTTTATAGGAGCAATATTCTGCGCCTGCTGACCGCCTATGTTATATGGAGCGTGATTTATGGTCTGTGGGACTGTCGTGCATGGATGGGAGCAGAGGGTACGAACTGGAAGGATTATGTGACCGAAATACTGTTGGGACGCTATCATCTGTGGTATCTTCCCATGATGATAGGGATTTATATACTGCTGCCCGTCCTAAAGAGCTGGGTGGATCATTGCAGTAAAAGAAACCTCCAATATTTTCTGGTACTGTTTTTAGTGGCGCAGATCGGGCTGTCCTCCTTGAAAATATTGCCGGTGCCGGGAGCCGTCCTGCAGGTGTTGAACCAGTTTGATATTACTTTGGTATGCAGTTATGTGGGATATTTTATTCTGTGCTATTACCTGTATCGGTATCCGCTTGGAAAAGCAGGGCAGTTCAGACTATACGTCTGTGGCGTTTTGGGGCTTATCTGCGCTGTCATCTTCAGTTCCTTTGCATCTGTCAGGCAGGGGACTCCGTCTGCATCTGCTTTTGACAGTTTTAGCGTCTTTACTTTTGCCGTAACGCTGTCCCTTTATGTTTTCTTTCAGGAAGTTGTGGGAAAAAGGCAGTGGAAAAGGGGAGAAAAAGCAATCCGGGAGATTTCTGCAGATACCTTCGGCATCTACCTGATGCATATTCTGGTAATGGAGTTTTTGGAATATAAGGGGATAACGACCATGAGCATTGATAACATTTTAGGAATTCCGCTTATGGCAGTGGGCTGTTTTGTCTTTTGCGGCATTGTAACAGCAGTTTTCAGGCGTATTCCCTATGTCGGAAAATATATTTGTTAAAGAAATAGGTGTATATGGAAAAGAAAGTTTCTTTTATAAAAAACAGCATAAAAGGACTGCTCCTTATTGGCATGTCCGTCCAGATAGTTTTAGGTATGATCTGGATGGGTGCCAATCTCTTTTCTGTCCAGAATTTTGCAGAGACAGCAGAGTATGTGGAGATGAGCCGGACTTTTTTACTGGATGAGTATGTCGGTATACTCTATCCGTTGCTGCTTAGGCTCTGTCCGATTTATACGCTGGTATACGTAATACAGTTGCTTACAGCTTTCGTGGCCGGCTGTGTATTCTGTTGCTATAGCGGGTTGGGAGAAGAACGGTTGTTTTCCGGTAAAAATATCTTTGGTGCATTATATCTGCTGACCATTCCGTTTACGATGCAGCTTCACATGGCAATTCTGCCACAGTCTTTGATTTATTCTCTTTTTTTGCTACAGTTAGGACTGGCTGTGCGGGTGCTTCGGAAAGAAACAGAAAAATACATTTCTTCTTTTGTCTATAGTTGTGTACTTTGGTTGGGAATGGCGTTGCTT
>JBJFCM010000027.1:0-3770 GCA_051888955.1 Lachnospiraceae bacterium
AAAGACAATTATTCCGAAAGAGAATCTTCCGATGAGTCCGATGAGAAGGAAACAAAGGAAGAGACGAAGGAAGAGGAAACTACTGAGGTGGAAACTTCTTCTGAAGCAGATTCTGAGGATTCTGCACTGGCAGAATGGTATAACAGCGCTGACCGCACTACGCTGGAGGATACCATCAATAGCATGTTTGAAGGTTACGGTATGACATTTTTTGTTACCATTGAGGAACCTGACACCATTATTTACAACTACCAGTATCAAGAGCAGATTGATTTTGGCGACACAAGTGAAGAGGAAATCAAGGCTTCCTATAAGGCATCCCTGGATGCCGGGGCTTCTGCAATTATTTCTGATTTGAATGCTTATCAGCTTACTTACGGAATTCCTCTTAAGATAATCCGTCTAACATATATTAATGCGGATGGTACCCTGATATGTTCCCTGGATGTTACCGAAGATTATGAGGCCGGTGCGGCTTCGGATACCGATGCGGTGACGACCGGCACACAGAACTTTGACAGTCTTCAGGAATGGATCGACAGTGAGGACAAGAGACTTGTCGTTGATACCGTAAATGAAATGCTTGCTTCTTCCAACCTTGCCTGTGACATGAGAGCAGAGGATGATGTTCTGGTTATGGAATATACCTATTTGGAACAGCTTGATTTTGGTGACATGACAAAAGAAGACATCGATGCGCTTTTTGACGAGAGTGTTGTTCCTAGTTTTGTGTCTATGGCTGATAATTTGGCTACATCCTTCCAGTCTGATTATGGTCTTACGCTGGGGGATGTCCGCCTGGTATTCTATAACTTGGACGGCACAACGATTTACGAAAAGAATCTTTCAGAAATTTAATTTTTTTGATAAGAAATCCCGGGGAGTTTCCACCGGGATTTTTTGCGCCTTCATCTGTGGATACGCTAACTCTTGCCCTTTTTGGGTTTATATGCTAATATGGGTAAATGTGAAACAGCAGTTTTTGGGGGAGAATGCTGCAGAGCCGGTCTTGAATCGGGGTAAACACAGGTATATCGGTAGAATAAAAGCTTTGCAAAAGTGGAAATTTATTAGTACATACAGCGCTAAGGAGGCGTATTGTGTTAAAGACATTTTCCTTAACTGACATAGGCAAAAAACGAAAACTGAATCAGGATTATGTTTACACATCGGAGCGTCCTGTGGGAAATCTTCCCAATGTCTTCATTGTTGCAGACGGGATGGGTGGACACAATGCAGGCGATTATGCCTCAAAATGTACAGTGGAAACCATTGTGGAAGAGATAGAACATTCTTATGAGGTAAATCCGGAGAAGATACTGCAGAAAGCTATAGAAGTCGCAAATGAAAGAATCATCACGCTGGCGAAAGAGAATGAAAGCTTGAACGGTATGGGGACTACGGTGGTGGTGGCTACCTGTATGGGCAGGTTTTTACGGGTCGCCAATGTAGGGGATTCCCGGCTTTATGTGGTAGGAGAGAAGATTACACAGATTACCAGAGATCATTCACTGGTAGAAGAGATGATTCGTATGGGTGGAATAGACAGGGAAACTGCCCGGAATCATCCTGACAAGAACATCATTACCAGGGCAATCGGTGCTGCGGATACGGTCGATATCGATTTCTTTCATGTAGAGATTGAGCCGGGCGAAATTGTGTTAATGTGTTCTGACGGTCTGACCAATATGCTTGAGGATGAGGAAATCCGTATGATTTTAAACGGACAGAGAGACATTGTGGAAAAAGCAGAAGAACTGGTTAAGGCCGCTAACAACAACGGCGGTAAGGATAATATAGCAGTAGTGTTGATTGAGCCGTTTGCAGAATAGTTAAGGAGTTAAGCATGATTAAGATCGGAATGATGATAGGAGACCGCTACGAAATACTGGAAAAAATCGGTACGGGCGGTATGTCTGATGTGTATAAGGCAAAGTGCCATAAGTTAAACCGTTTTGTGGCAGTTAAGGTATTGAAACAGGAATTTTCGGAGAATGCCAATTTTGTATCCAAGTTCCGTGTGGAAGCACAGGCGGCAGCAGGTCTTATGCATCCTAATATCGTAAATGTTTATGATGTAGGGGAAGAAAACGGAATCTATTACATCGTCATGGAGTTGGTGGAAGGCATCACTCTGAAAAAGTACATTGAAAAGAAAGCGCGGCTTTCCTACAAGGAAGCAGTCAGCATTGCTATTCAGGTATCCATGGGAATTGAAGCTGCGCACAACAATCATATTATCCACAGGGATATTAAACCTCAGAATATTATTATATCCAAAGAAGGAAAGGTGAAGGTAACCGATTTTGGTATTGCAAAGGCGGCTACCAGCAATACGATTACTTCTAATGTAATGGGGTCTGTACATTATACGTCGCCGGAGCAGGCAAGGGGCGGATACAGTGACGAGAAGAGCGATATTTACTCGTTAGGTATCACTATGTTTGAAATGCTGACCGGCAGGGTGCCGTTTAACGGTGAGACCACGGTGGCAATTGCGATTAAGCATATACAGGAAGAACTGCCATCCCCGAAAGAGTTCGTACCGGAAATTCCGACCAGTGTAGAACAGATTGTCATAAAATGCTGTCAGAAGAGCCCGGACAGAAGATATCAGTCCATGGGTGAACTGATAGAGGATTTAAAGCAGTCCCTGTTATATCCGGATGATGATTTTGTGGTGCGTAATGATCCGGATGAGGAGGCGGCAACCCGCTTTATTACGGACACGGACATGGCGCAGATTAAACGGCAGTCTGAGCGCAGGGATTATATGGATGAGGCTATGCGTTTAAAGAGCGATACCGGTTCTCTGGTGGATGAAGAATATCCTGAAGAAGATTACGAGGATGATTACAATCCCCGGATGGAACGCATTACCACCATCCTGACGGTGGTGGCAGGACTGGTAATCTGCTGTATTATTATTTTCTTTGTGGGAAAAATTACGGGAATGTTCGGGTTTGGCGGTAAGAATAACGAATCCCAGACCGTACAGGAAAGCAGTAATACCCAGCCTGAAATAGTGGAGATGATTGCCGTTGCCGGAATGTCGGTTGCGGAGGCACAAAAGCAGTTAAAGGAAATGGGTCTTTTAACGGAGCTTTCCTATGTGGATTCCGAGGCATATGAGCAGAATATCATCATAAGCGCGGATATTACACCGGGAACTAAAATTGAGAAAGGTTCCACGGTAACGCTTACGGTCAGTGCAGGTACCGAAGGACGGGAAGTACCGGATATCACCGGACTTTCTTATGAGGATGCAGCAAATAAGCTGGCAGGGAAGGGATTTTCCGTAAACAAGACGGAAAGTTATTCCTCCACGGTTGAAAGGGGCAACGTGATTTCCCAGAGCCCCAATGGCGGACAGAAGGCACCTGCCGGTTCTGTGATTACGGTTAACGTGAGTCTGGGCCAGGAAGATAATAAGGTTCGTGTTCCCAATCTGATGGGGCTTCCTGAAGATGAGGCAGTAGCTAAGCTTGTGGAAGCAGGTCTGGCTGTGAGCACGGCAGAAGTATATTCAAGCGAGTATGAGATGGGGCTGGTTTGCTATCAGAGTTATTCATATGGCTCTTATGTTGATCCGGGTACAACGGTGGAATTGAAAGTGAGTCTGGGACCGGAAGCAGTCACTTACAAATACAATGCAAGTATTGAGGGGCCGACGATAGAAGAAGCACCGGATTATGTGGCCGGAACTACCGTCAATGTGACGATTGTGGCGGACAACGGCAAAATCCTGATGGATACCAATACGGCTACTT
>JBJFCM010000028.1:0-3764 GCA_051888955.1 Lachnospiraceae bacterium
CTTATCTGACCGCCGGTGAAATTCCCCAAAAAGAGCACTATTACGTGGCGGTGGACATCCGTATCAAGGAAAATATCTGATTCTCACAAATCAGGGGCTGTTGTAAACAGCCCCTTTCTTTTATTCCTCTGTAAATAACGGTGTGGATAAATAACGGTCTCCGGAATCCGGCAGAAGTGCTACGATAACCTTTCCCGCATTCTCCGGTCTCTTTGCCAGCTCCGTTGCTGCAAACAATGCTGCGCCGGAGGTGATACCCACTAACACACCTTCCGTTCTGGCAATTGTACGTCCGGCAGCAAAAGCATTTTCGTTCCCCACCTTTATAATTTCATCATAAATACCCGTATCCAGCACCTTCGGCACGAAACCGGCGCCGATACCCTGCAGCTTGTGAGGTCCGGGCTGTCCGCCGGAAAGCACCGGGGAACCTTCCGGTTCTACGGCCACTACTTTTACATTGGGGTTCTTACTCTTTAAATACCTTCCTACGCCGGTAATCGTGCCGCCTGTGCCGACACCGGCTACAAAGATATCTACCTTACCATCCGTATCCTCCCAGATTTCAGGGCCTGTGGTCTTCAGATGCGCATCCGGATTGTCAGGATTATCAAACTGCCCCATAATGACAGAGCCTTCGATTTCCTTGTTCAGCTCCTCTGCCTTGGCAATGGCTCCTTTCATGCCCAGCGCACCTTCTGTCAACACAAGCTTTGCACCATATGCTTTTAACAGGTTTCTTCTCTCTACGCTCATGGTATCCGGCAGGGTCAAAATCGTCTTATACCCTTTGGCTGCCGCTACGCTTGCCAGCCCGATACCTGTATTGCCGCTGGTCGGCTCGATAATGGTAGCCCCGGGCTTTAGACGTCCCTCTGCCTCTGCACGCTCTACCATATTCAGGGCAATCCTGTCCTTTACGCTGCCCGCCGGATTAAAGTACTCCAGCTTTGCTAAAATCGTGGCATCCTGTACCCCTTCATGTGCCATAAAATTATTTACCTTTAAGAGAGGGGTCTTTCCTACTAACTGTGTTGCGCTTTCTACAATCTTACTCATATTCCGCTCCCATCCGCATTCATCTGCATCCTTATTTTATTCCTACTTTTATAATAGGATTATTATGAATTAAATTTTACTCCCATTTGGCTACATTGTCAACCATATTTTTCTTACTATTATTCTTTTGACAGCATGGCCTTTTTCCAGTAATATGTATGCAGAAGCATAACTTTTGAAAGCGACTGTGAAGCACGGGGTGCGCCGAATAGCTATACAGTTGCATAACACAGAAAGGACATTGACCGGCATGATTTCCGATATAACCTATAAAGTTCCCTGCCTTTGTGGCAAATTCCCTTTTCAAAAGAAAGATTCTGAGGGGAACCTGTTCTCTAAACATATAACAGTTTCCGTTCCCGGCTCCAAGAGCATCACAAACCGTGCGCTGCTTCTCGCTATGCTGGCAGACGGGAAAAGCACCATAAGTGGTGCGCTTTTTTCCGATGACTCCAGGCATTTTCTCGCCTGTCTGGACGCTTTGGGCTTTGAGACCTCTGCCGATGAACAGCAAAGCCTGATGGTGGTAAACGGCCTTGGCGGACGACTCCCGCTCAACGAAGCTTCTCTGTATGTGGGAAGTGCCGGCACTGCTGCCCGTTTTCTGACAGCCTGTCTGGGAGTCGCAAACGGCACCTTTACCATGGACGCCTCCGAGCAGATGAAAAAAAGGCCCATGGCTCCTTTACTTTTGTCGCTGGAGGAGCTGGGCTGTGAAATCACCTTTACAGAAAAAGAAGGCTTCTTCCCCTTTACCTTAAAAGCCCATGGTTTTGGAAAGGACAACATCTGTATCGATATTAATTCCAGCAGCCAGTTCTTGAGCGCGTTGCTCATTGCTGCCAGCCTTTCCCCCAAAGATTTCACCATCCGGGTAGAGGGTACTCATGGTATGGCATATATAGATATGACCCGAAAAATGATGGAACAGTTCGGCGTAATATCGCAAAAGACACCGGACGGCACCTTCATCGTACCTGCCGGGCAACACTACCGGGCGCTATCCTATCAGGTAGAGCCGGACGTATCGGCTGCCTGCTACTTCTATGCATTGGCCGCAATTTTGGGCATTTCCGTCACCGTAAAGGGCGTTCATGAAAATTCCCTTCAGGGAGATGTGGCGTTTTTACATATTCTGGAGAAAATGGGATGTAAGTTAGAAGAAACATCAGAAGGCATCTGTCTGACCGGTCCTAAAGAAGGACATTTGAAAGGGATTACGGTAGATATGTCCGCCTGCTCAGACCAGGCTATTACGCTGTCCGCCATTGCACCATTTGCGGACAGTCCCGTTACCATCACAGGTATCGGCCATATCCGCCACCAGGAAAGCGACCGCATTGCTGCTGTTTCGGAGAACCTGCAGGCAATGGGCATCGCCTGTGACGAACAGGAAAACGGGTTGACCATCTATCCGGGTGCGCCCAGACCTGCGCTCATTCACACCCACGACGATCACCGCCTTGCCATGGGCTTTTCCCTGACAGGCCTGCGGGCGGAAGGAATCGTAATTGAAAATCCCGGATGCTGTAAAAAAACTTTTGAAAATTATTTTGAAGTACTGGAAGAAACATTAAAAAATTGCACTTATTCTTGTTGAGACTGCACATCCTCAACCACATAAATATAGCTTGTCACGACATAAAGCACTTCACCGTTATATTCCACGCGGGACCAGCCGGAGGCTTCATCATAGCCTGTCCTGTGGGCTGTCTCACCGTACATCATGCGGTAATGAATCGTGTCATTTCCCTGATCTGTGCTTGGCTCACCGCGCAGATTGACTTCCATCTTAGGAGAAATGGTATCGTCACAGGGCGTAAAAGTAATCGTACGCCCGCTGATTGTCGTCACCGTATCCCCATTCACTACAACTGAGCCACCGGCAGCAGGCTGTACCCCGGTACCGGTCTGGGTATCGGCACCTGCCTGTGCATCCGCACCAGTCGGGATATCTGTTTCTGTACCGTTTCCTGTTAAATCCGTCGTCAGAAGGCTGTTTGCCGCATACAGCGTCTGTCCTTCATATTCCAGTCTGGACCAGCCTGTATCCTCATTTATGCCCGTCCGTCTGACTGTCTGTCCATTTTTCAGTTTCGCCACCACAGTATCATCCCTTGCTGTGCTGGGTTCGGAGCGAAGATTGGTCAGTTCTTTCGCTGTGACGATCTCATCCACATCCTGAAAGGTCATAGCCACGCTGTCCGTTTCCTGCGTATCGTTTGGTCCCAAATCGGTACTACCTAACTGCTGGGCTTCACTGTCCTGTGGCTGCGCATTCCCGGTTTCGGACTGCGCACTATCAGATGATGGGGCATTTCCCATCTCCCGGGTATCTTCTGTCAAAATGGTTTCCGTCAAGGTCTCTACCGGCTGTACCTCACTGCCCTGTACTTCACTGCCCTGTGCCTCATCCCCATCACTTTGGGAAAGCTTCCAGATGACAAGACACAGTACAAGCGCGACAATAAGCAGCACAAGCCTGATGACCATCAACACCGTATCGTGCTTTCCGCCTTCCTCCAGATATTCAAAATCGTCTTCATCCTCTTTCCTGATTTTCATATGCCCACCTCCGTTTGGCACCTCTGTTGGTGAGCTGTCTGTCAGAAAACAGCAGATTACTTACCAAATCATTGCGAGACTCTTTTCACTTAAGCAGTAATGACTGTGCCCGTTTTTCCTTTGACGGCATCTTTTACCTG
>JBJFCM010000029.1:0-3752 GCA_051888955.1 Lachnospiraceae bacterium
ATCCTGTCCTGGAGGATATCACACAATATGAAGGCATTGATAAAGTATACAGGTTTCTTCACAGTATCTATATGGAGCAGCTGTTTTTTGCAAAAATCGGCAGAGAGCATATTCTGCAAGCGCTTCGTCCTTTTGATGAGGATATGATTGATAATCTTTGCCGAATTGTACTGGCGGACATCATTAGGCGCACTGCGTGGAAAGCAGTGCGCCAGGAAGAAATGAAAGAACATGTAACCGGCATCATTACAGACATGGTGAACCGGCACTATGGTGGCAACAGGGAGCTATTGGACTATTTATTGCTGGCTGTTGGTGACATAGCTGTAAGGCTGCAGACGTTGTAACGCAGGACTTTTTAGAGCCTATGACGATTTCTGTGCCAGTTCCAGCTGCAGTTCTTCCTTAATCTGCTTGCGGAAAAGTGCCTTAAATAGCACACGGACACATGGCTGGATAAAGAACATCTGCGTAAAAAAAGCAAACGGGAAGTTATAGCATACCAGCTTCAGCCAATTGGCGAGAAGCGTAAAAAGATTGAAGCCCATATAATACGGATAATAGAAGATAGCTGCCAGAAAACTCATGGCAGGGCACATCAGGCCTACAGTAGCACAAATAATGGCGCTCTCAAAAATCATGGGATGGTTTTTCCGGGGATCGAAAACGCGGCTTGCCAGCTTAAAGGAGCAGGGGCTTCCCATCAGCACCTCCAGCCCATATGCAAAGCAGAACTCAATCAGGATGACTGCCCAGATTGGCAGATAATGTGCGAACATATACACGCCTCCCAGCTCGTCAATTGCAGCCAGGACACTGTTTTGTCCGGTAATCGCCATTAAGGTGCTGCCATTTACGACATAAAGGCTGTAAAATACGTACGCATGTACGGTGATGATAACGGTGAGAAAGGCAAAGACCATTCTCTGAAATTGATTTTGTGGCATAATGTAACACTCCTTTTCTGATGCATAGGTATCCTGCATTAAAAAATTGCAAAATAAAAGACACAGGTATGTCGGCGTAAAAATGATCCATGATGTACCGTAATCAGATTTACATGCCGAAGCAATACTTGTGTCGTTATGCATTCATTGTATTTTTTTGACAGACAAATTATATCAGCCGATTTCAAAATATGTCAAGAAGTCAATTTATTTTATCTAAAACATTTCAAATGGTGTTTTAGTTTCAGGACGGCGTAGAGAACAGCTGCTGTCTCAGATATCCAAAAGGCATACCACACATGGTTCATTCCCCAAAATCTGCCAAAAAGCCAGACAAGGGGCAGCAGGACGATAAGCTGCCGTATGGCAGTACCTATCATATTGACCATGCCGTTTCCCAATCCGGATATGATGTAGCCCGTTACCATGGTGATTGCAGCCAGAAGGAAGGTGGGGGCAATGATTCGAAGGGCCGGTATACCAATTTCCAGCATGGCATCTTTGGCGTTAAAGAAGGATAACAGGGTTTCCGGTATCCCTTCAAAGACGACGATGCCAATGCAGGCGATAACGGCTGCCAGACTCAAAGCGATCTTGCAGGCATCCATCACACGCTTCCGGTTATTGGCTCCGGTATTGAAGCCTACGATGGGCAGGGCGCCCTGTCCTAAGCCGTTCATAGGCATGAACAGGAAACTTTGCAGTTTGAAGTATACGCCAAAGAAAGCGACAGCTGTGTCAGAATATATTCCCAGAATCAGATTCATACCTGCTACCATAAGGCTGCTGAAGGCCTGTGTCAGGATAGTTGGTGCGCCGACCCTGTAAATGGCAATAATGTCATTTTTCTGAAAATGAAACTGTTTCCACACAAAATGGATTTCCTTATTTTGCACATAGTTTAAGATAAGTCCAATCAGCGCAGATACCCATTGCCCGATGACGGTGGCAATGGCTGCTCCGGTAATTCCAAGCCCGGGTGCCCCAAGATATCCGAATATCAGGATGGGGTCCAGCACGATATTTACTACGGCCCCCGCCATCTGTGCGAACATGCTCGACACCGTTCTTCCGGTTGCCTGGAGCAGTCGCTGTGTAAAGGTTCCCAGAAAGAGTCCGGTGCTGAAAAGCTGACAGATCCTCAAATAGGAGACTCCATATGCGATGATATTTTCATCCGTACTGAACCGGTGGATAAAGGCATCTGTACCAAAGATTCCCCATATGACAAAGATGAGGGAGCTTGCGATGGACAGAAGCAGACCTAAAGTGGCTGCTGTATTGGCCTTGTCATAATTTTTTGCTCCCAGCTGCCTGGATACAAGGGCATTGACCCCGACACCTGTACCGACCGCCACTGCAATCTGCAGCATCTGCGCGGAATAGGCTATGGAGGTCGCTGTCAGCGCAGCCTCATCAATCTGCGCCACAAATATGCTGTCCACGATATTATAAAGTGATTGTACCAGCATGGATACCATGATGGGAAAAGACATGGTGATTACCAGCTTGGGAATGGGCATGGTTCCCATCTTGTTTTCTTTTTGCATTCTCATTTCCTACCTTTCAAAAAAATAAAAAAAGCCCGTAACCGATACCTAAACTCAGGGAGTCCTCTCGGTTTACGCGCTTTCGCAGGTCTTTTTCCTTATGAAACTTTTGCAATTATAGCATTATTCTGTTTGGATTGTCAAGAAATCCTGCCAGTATTCGTTGTGTGCCAATTCCGGATTTTCTCCAAAGAAAGCTTTTCCGGCTTCTTCGTCTCCGTAAAGATAATACATAAGCCATGCTGTGACATAAGCGTCACTTCTCCACAGCATATCGCCATGCTCCGTATCCGTTCTTCTTGCAGCTATTTTCGGAATATCATGGGGTATGGCTTCAAAATTTTTAGTCAATTCATCTAAAGGGATGACGGTTTGGGAATCGAAATCACCGGTACCTGCCAGCATAAGTGTTGGGATGGTAACCCTGCTTAAATCATACCCATATGGATGCTCTGTATCCAGGTCATATCCCCATCCTAATGCCACAGCCAGAGTATTGTTGGTGGGACTTAAACTAAACATTACTTTGTATAAGTTTCCGTTTTCCTGTTCTAAAACAGCGTTCAAAGCACCTTCTCCACCCTGTGAATGTCCCCCAATACCAATCCTGTCAGTATCTATGAGCTTTGAGAGCTCTTCATTCTCCAAAGCAAAATCCAGGCTTAAGGCTGCTGCTTCCCCGTCCCATGATTTTTCGTAATCATTGCCGATTACCACAAAGCCCCAGCTTGCTAAATGTGTAAAAATTTCCTCATATTTCTGATAAGGAATGCCGGTTCCGTTTACCATTACCACCAAAGGATAGGTTCCGGCTTCCGCAGGATACCACACCTTAAAATGTCTTTGCTTGTCATTTTCCATGCCAGCATCATATTCGTTAGAGATTACTTCGTATTCTCCCAATTTTGCATACTTCTCTTCGATGGGACCGCCTGTTTCCTGCTTTTCATAATAATGCCTGGGAATGGCCGGTTGTTTTGACAGATAGAAAAGAACACCTACAAGTATAATAATAATCAGTATGAGAAAAATGGCGATATATTTTATCACATTCATAGTATCCTTTCTTTTTATTTCAGCGGAGTAAATAAATTTGCATATCCGACAGAATCAACATGAATACACACTTCCATGTAAGTAGTATTATTTTTTTCATATACATATTCAAAACAAGATATGTATTCACCACTCACATTTTCCTTGAATCCATTTGCCTTTAAATATTCCAAAACCTTTTTATACGCAGTTGGAATAT
>JBJFCM010000030.1:0-18064 GCA_051888955.1 Lachnospiraceae bacterium
GTAGAGCACTTCACTCGTAATGAAGGGGTCGAGGGTTCGAGTCCCTTTTTCAGCTTAGATGTTAAGTCCCCAGAAAGCCGATTTATAATGGCTTTCCGGGGTTTTTTCATATAGAATTGTGTGGAGGATTAAGATGATAAAAAAATACAGTTATGGTGATCCCTTCAAAACGGATGCTGTAGTAGAGACGTTTCCCATAGAAAAGGAGCCACTTCCGTATTTTTGTAAGGACGATAGAGGAAGTCTGCATTATACCATGGGAGATAAAGATATCGTCTATGGTCTGGGGGAGAACGTGAGAGGAATCAATAAGCGTGGCTGGATTTATGAAAGCAAATGCAGCGACGATCCCCATCATGAGGAGCACAAGCGTTCCCTGTATGCTGCCCACAATTTTATTGTTGTCAAGGGAAAAGAAACCTTCGGCTTTTTCGCGGACACACCGGGCAAGATAACCTTTGATATCGGCTATACGAGATTAAACGAGCTTACCATTACGCCTGATGACTGGAATTTGGAGCTGTATGTGATAGAAGGAAAGGATGTGCCGGATATCATCAGACAGTTTCGTAAGGCTATCGGCAGAAGCTATATTCCGCCTAAGTGGGCCTTTGGCTTTGGACAGAGCAGATGGGGCTACAGGAATGAAAAAGATATCCGTAATGTGGTGAAGGGCTACCGGGAGAACGGGATTCCTCTTGATATGGTATATATGGATATTGACTACATGGAGCGCTTCAAGGACTTTACTGTGGACAAGGAAGCCTTTCCGGACCTGACTGCACTTGCAGAGGAATTGAAGGCGCAGGGGATACGGCTCATTCCTATCATTGATGCAGGAGTCAAAATAGAAGAGGGCTATGATATTTATGAAGAAGGCGTAGAAAAGGGCTATTTCTGTAAGGAAGAAAGCGGAGAGAACTTCGTAGCGGGGGTCTGGCCCGGCAGAGTGCATTTTCCGGATTTTTTGAATGAGGATGCCAGACATTGGTTTGGGAAGAAATACCAGTTCCTTTTGGAGCAGGGAATTGAAGGCTTTTGGAACGATATGAATGAGCCTGCTATCTTTTATTCTGAAAAGCATTTGGAAGAGGTGCTTAGGCAGATTGATGCCATAAAAGGGAAAAATCTGGATATTCAGTCTTATTTTGCGTTCACAGGTATGATAGGGAGCCTTTCCAACAATGAAAAGGACTACGAAAGCTTTTATCATGAATTTAACGGTAGGAAGGTACGCCATGATAAGGTGCACAATCTCTATGGTTATAATATGACAAGAGCGGCCGGGGAGGCCTTTGAGAAACTGGTACCGGACAAGAGAATCCTGCTGTTTTCCCGCTCTTCTTATATAGGGATGCACCGCTACGGTGGAATCTGGACGGGAGATAATCAGTCCTGGTGGTCCCATATCCTGCTTAACCTGAAGATGATGCCTTCCTTAAATATGTGTGGCTTTCTATATACAGGCGCAGATTTAGGCGGTTTTGGTGCGGATACGACGGAGGATTTGGTGCTCAGATGGCTTGCTTTGGGAATTTTTACACCTCTGATGAGAAACCATGCCGCGTTGGGGACCAGGGAGCAGGAAGCGTATCAGTTCGAGCATATTGAGATATTCCGGAACCTGATTGGCATCCGTTATGGGCTTCTTCCGTACCTTTACAGTGAATATATGAAGGCAGCTCTTAGGGATGAAATGTATTTTCGGCCTATTGCTTTTGCTTATCCTGAGGATTCCTTTGCGGAAACGGTGGAAGATCAGCTGCTTGTGGGAGACAGTATCATGATTGCGCCGGTCTACACACAGAATGCCACAGGACGGTATGTATACCTGCCGGAGGAAATGAAGGAAATACGGATGAGGAGCATGGAAGAAATGGAGGAAAACATTCTGCCTGCAGGACACCATTTTGTAGAAATAGGACTGGACGAAATCGTATTTTTTATCCGCCCTGACAGAATTGTTCCGATTTCAGAGCCGGCATCCAATGTAGAAGAACTTCAGGAAGAAGAACTTCGTTTCTTATCCTTTGTAAAGACCGATGCAGAATATGAGCTGTATCAGGATGACGGCAATGGAAAAGACTATGAAAACCCAAATAATATCCGCATTATCCGGATAAAAAAATAAGGAGACAAAAGATATGAAAGAAATAGCAAAACTGATGGAGTATCGTTCGGGGGTAAAGGTGGTGGATGCCACATTACGTGACGGAGGACTGGTAAACGACTTTTATTTTTCGGACGAATTTGTGAAGGATTTGTATGATGCCAATATAAAGGCCGGTGTGGATTATATGGAATTCGGCTATAAGGCATCCAGGGAAATGTTCGATGAAAACAAGTTCGGAAAGTGGAAGTTCTGCAAGGATGACGATATCAGGGCAATTGTTGGTGACAATAATACAGATTTGAAGCTTGCGGTCATGGCTGATGTAGGAAGATGTGACTTTAAAAAGGATATTATAAATAAAAGTGACAGTCCCATTGATTTGATTCGCGTAGCTACTTATCTGAATACGATTCCGGCAGCGGTAGAAATGATAGAGGATGCGGCAAATAAAGGCTACGAGGTGACCTGCAATATTATGGCAATCTCCAATGCCCAGGAAGGTGACTTGGCAGTTGCTTTGGATATTCTGGGAAAGACGCCTGTGGACGTATTTTATATTGTGGACAGCTTCGGCGCACTGTATCCGGAACAGATAGCCCGCATTTCGGATACCTATATGAATTATGCTGCAAAATATGGTAAAAAGGTAGGAATACATGCCCACAACAATCAGCAGCTTGCTTTTGCCAACACGATTGAGGCTGTCGGAGACGGCGTGGACTGGCTGGATGGAACATATGGAGCTATGGGCAGGGGTGCAGGTAACTGTGCTATGGAGCTGTTGCTCGGTTTCTTAAAAAATCCGAAATACAACGTTTACCCTGTTATAAAGTTCATTGAGCAGCATATCAATAAGCTGCGCGAAGAGGGCGTTGTATGGGGCTATGATTTGCAATATCTGATGACCGGTCTGTTAAATCAACATCCGAGAACTGCGATACAGTTTACGAAGGATAAGAGAAAAGACTATTCTGAATTCTATAAGGAAGTTGTTGCGCAAGATTAGATTTAAATGATAGATAAGAATGGAATTGCCAGGAAACTATGTAGAACGGGATGCCGAAAGGTGTCCCGTTTTTTGCCAAAAGGCGGTGGTACGGATATGCTTACAGGTGCTTTTTATAATAATGTTCCGTCCATTGTATGCCCATGTACAGACCCATGGCAATGATGCATAGCAGGATAATGGAGGTTATGACCATGTTCATCTGAAATACCTGGGAGCCGTAAATAATCAGGTAGCCAAGGCCCCTTCTGGCAGCCAGAAATTCACCGATGATGACACCCACCAGAGCCAGGCCGATATTGACCTTCATGGTACTCAAAATAGTGGGAATGCTGCCGGGCAGAACTGCCTTTAAAAAAGCATCCTTTTTGTTACCGCCCAGTGTGTAGATCAATGTTATTTTTTCACCGTCTACCTGCTTAAAGCCCGTGTATAGGCTGATGATGGAACCGAACAGGGCAACGGAGATACCTGCTACGATAATGGTAGGGATACCGGTTCCCAGCCATACGATGAACAATGGAGCCAGAGCAGATTTGGGAAGGCTGTTCAGTACTACCAGATAGGGCTCCAACACTTCAGATAGGCCGGTGGAGCACCAAAGTAAGGTAGCGATGCCTAAGCCCCCGGCAATTACCAGCAGAAAGCTTAATAATGTTTCGAAGAGAGTGATGCCTATATGCAAAAACAGGGATTTTTCCGTCACTAACTCGTAAAAGCAAAAGAGTACCCTGGATGGGCTGGAAAAGAAAAAAGGATCTATCCAGCCGATATCGGCGGCAGCTTCCCAAAAAGCAAGAAAAAGTATAAAAATCAAAAAGCGGCAGGAAGAGATGCGGGAATGGTATTGCTTATGGTTTCTTACAAAGGCTTCCTGTTTGGTCAGTTCTCCTGAAGAATAGTTATTTTTTTTCATCGGACAGTGCCTCCCATAATAGATTAAAGTAGTATTTAAATTCCGGAGCATTTCTGGATGCAAGCGGGGAATCATCCGGCAGTGTAAGGTGAATGGGTACTTCATACTTTACTGTAGCAGGACGCTTGCTTAAAATGATAATGCGGTCCGCCATACTGATAGCTTCGGAAAGGTCATGGGTGATCAAAAGGGCGGTCTTTCCTGTTTTACGGATAATCCGGCAGATATCGGAGGAGACCATGAGACGCGTCTGATAGTCTAAGGCACTGAAAGGTTCATCCAGCAGTAATAGCTCAGGGTTCAGGGCCAGAGTCCGTATGAGTGCTGCACGCTGCTTCATTCCACCGGAGAGTTCACTGGGCTTTTTATCCTTAAATTTGTATAAATCGTAATCCTTCATCAACTGAAGTACCCTGTCTGTATTTTCCTTGGTCATTTTTTTCCCTATTTCAAGCCCTAAAACAGCATTCTGATAAACGGTACGCCATTCAAACAGATAATCTCTTTGCAGCATATATCCTATCTGCGGGTAACTCATGGAACCATCTGAATTATGAAAGATGATGGTGCCTTCCTCCGGCGTAAGCAGACCGGCTATAATCGACAGCAGAGTGGACTTCCCACAACCACTGGGACCTACGATAGCGACAAATTCTCCCGGATTGATATGAAAGGATACATTTAAAAGAGCCGGTGTTTCTACTAAAAGGCTGTGATAGGAATAGCATATATTTTTGAGTTGCAGCAGAGGTTCCGGCATGGAAAACATTCCTTTCCATGTTTTATAATATTCTATGAGAAAGCAACGGAATGGTGTAAAGATTTGGTTCGTTGTATTGCATAAAAAAGGATTTTATGCTACTATCAAATTCAGATTTAATTTTACTTAGTGAATTTAACGGAGGAAATACCATGGCACAGTTGTGGGGTGGACGTTTCACAAAAGCTACAGACCAGATGGTTTTTGATTTCAACGCTTCCATTCGTTTTGACAAGAACCTCTTTGCACAGGATATAGAGGGCAGCATCGCTCACGCAGTGATGCTCGAAAAACAGGGGATTTTGACCCTGGAGGAAAAGGACGCTATTGTGAAGGGACTTGCAGGCATCAGGGAAGATGTGGAGAATGGCAGTCTTCAGATTGATGAGACACAGGAGGATATCCACAGCTTTGTGGAAGCAACCCTGATAGAGAGGATTGGAGATGCCGGTAAGAAGCTGCATACCGGTCGGAGCAGGAATGATCAGGTTGCTTTGGACATGCGCCTTTACACCAGAGCACATGTGCTTACGACGGATGGCCTGCTAAAAGAACTGCTTACAGAGATTCTTCATATCATGGAAGAAAACACGGAAACCTATATGCCGGGCTTTACCCATCTGCAGAAGGCACAGCCGGTGACGTTGGCACACCATTTCGGTGCATACTTTGAGATGTTCAAAAGAGACAGGATGCGGCTTAAGGATATCTATTTCAGGATGAATTACTGTCCGCTCGGCGCAGGGGCTTTAGCTGGCACTACGTATCCTCTTGACAGGAATTACACTGCTTCCCTGCTTGGCTTTGAGGGGCCTACCCTAAATAGCATGGATTCCGTTTCGGACAGGGATTACCTGATAGAATTTCTGGCAGCATTGTCCACGATTATGATGCATCTTTCCAGATTCTGTGAGGAGATTATCATATGGAATTCCAATGAATATCGTTTTATCGAGCTGGATGATGCCTATTCTACCGGAAGCAGTATCATGCCGCAGAAGAAGAATCCGGATATTGCCGAGTTGGTCAGAGGAAAGACCGGACGGGTATATGGAGCATTGATGGCTCTGCTCACGACCATGAAGGGCATTCCTTTGGCTTATAATAAAGATATGCAGGAGGATAAGGAAATGTCCTTTGATGCCATGCATACAGTAGAAACCTGTATAGAACTCTTTACCGGTATGATACACACCATGAAATTCAATAAGGACATCATGGCAAAGAGTGCGATGAACGGATTTACCAATGCTACCGACGCAGCAGATTATCTTGTGAATAAGGGCGTACCCTTCAGGGATGCACATGGTATCATTGGAAAGCTGGTGCTTTACTGCATTGATAAGGGAACCAGTATAGATGCACTCAGTATAGAAGAATTGAAGGCAGTCAGTGATAAGTTTGAACCGGATATCTATGAAGCAGTCAGCTTAAAAACCTGTGTGGAAAAGCGCCTTACTTTAGGAGCACCCGGGCCGGAGGCGATGAAAGAGGTTATCCGAATCAATAAAGAATATCTTGCAGACGATTGGCAGGCTCAGTCGGGTGTGCAGGAATAAGGAAAGAAATGAGGAGAGAAAGATGAGTGAAAAATTAAAAGTCGGCATTTTAGGCGGAACCGGTATGGTAGGACAGCGTTTTATTTCCCTGTTGGAGGATCATCCTTGGTTTGAGGTGACTACGATTGCGGCAAGTCCCCGTTCTGCCGGTAAAACATATGAGGAGGCAGTGGGTGACAGATGGAAAATGGCAAAGCCCATGCCGGAAAAAGTAAAGAAAATTGTTGTTATGAATGTCAATGAAGTGGAAAAGGTTGCCGCTGAAGTGGATTTCGTATTCAGCGCAGTTGACATGACAAAGGAAGAAATCAAGGCTATCGAAGAAGCCTATGCAAAGACAGAGACCCCGGTGGTATCCAATAACAGCGCACACAGATGGACACCGGATGTTCCAATGGTAGTGCCGGAAATCAATCCTGAGCATATGAAGGTTATCGATTTCCAGAAGAAGCGTTTAGGAACCACGAGAGGCTTTGTAGCTGTTAAGCCCAATTGTTCCATTCAGAGCTATGCACCTGTGCTTACTGCATGGAAGGAATTTGAACCGTATGAAGTAGTAGCTACTACTTATCAGGCAATTTCCGGCGCAGGCAAGACCTTTAAGGATTGGCCGGAGATGGTGGAGAACATCATCCCGTACATCGGTGGTGAAGAAGAAAAATCCGAAAAAGAGCCTCTCCGTATTTGGGGTGAAATCAAGGATGGCGTGATCGTACCGGCTACGACACCTGTCATTACCTGTCAGTGTATCCGTGTACCGGTATTGGACGGCCATACTGCAGCGGTATTTGTGAAGTTTAGAAAGAAACCCACAAAGGAGCAGTTGATTGAGAAGCTTGTTAACTTTAAGGGAGTTCCTCAGGAATTGAACCTTCCTTCCGCACCGAAGCAGTTCATTCAGTATCTGGAGGAAGATAACCGTCCTCAGGTCAAACTGGATGTCAACTATGAAAACGGAATGGGTATCAGCGTAGGACGTATCCGTGAGGATTCCGTATATGACTGGAAATTCGTGGGTCTGTCCCACAACACAGTGCGTGGAGCAGCAGGGGGCGCTGTTCTATGTGCAGAACTTTTAAAGGCACAGGGGTATATCACAAAAAAGTAAAACTTCTTCAGAAATAAATTTCTTCGGAAGTAAACAATAAGGGTTTTTCATTGGGAGGCATTATATGGACGAATTGCGGTATCAGGTAGATTTATTGAAGGCAATGAATCAGAAATTGAGCGGGCGGGACAAAATGTTCCGTCTGGCCTGTGATACATCCAATAATGCCTTCCTTTATTATGGCTTTGAAAAAAATGAAGTGGCGACACTGGGGAATTGGGATGCCTTTTTTTCCTTTCAAATCAAGGAATTGAAGGATATTTCCCTGATATATGAGGAATTGGAGGAGCAGTATATCCTGCCTGCCAGGGAAGTCCTTTTTTTGGAAAAGAAGGGAGAGACCCGTGCCAGTGTGGAATGCCGTCTGAAGGATGGCAGAACCTGGCTGGAATTCGATTCTCAGGTTATTTATGACGAAGCAGGTAATCCTACGGATAAAATCATCTGTATCAGGAATATTACCAAGTTCAAGATGCAGAATGATGAACTGAAATACATGGCCTATTATGATGATTTGACGGGGCTTTATAACCGGAATTATTTTGTAATGCGTCTGGGAGAATTTGTCAGGCGTGCAGAAGAAGAGCAGTGTGTCGTCAGTGTTCTCTTTATAGACATTGATGACTTTAGAAAGATAAATGATGGTATGGGACTGGTAATCGGCGATGAGGTAGTGCAGCAATACGGACAGTATCTGGGCACCTTCTCCAGTGACCACATCATCGTATGCCATATGAACAGCGATATTTTCTGTATGGCTATTTATGATCCGTGCGGAAGCAGAAGCGTGGAGCACATACACAAGAGCATTCAGGAAAGAGTGAAACAAGGCTTTACTCTGAGCAATGGGATGGATATGCACCTGACTGTCAGTATCGGTGTGGCAGAATATCCGGAGGCTTCCAAATCGGCTTTGGAACTGATTAACTGTGCTGAAATTGTTATGTTCAAAGCCAAGTCCAACGGAAAAGCAGCTATCCAGTATTTTGATGCACCCATTCTTCAGGATTTTTTACAGACTGTAAACATTGAAAATAAGTTAAAGGAAGCGGTATTCAATAAGAATTTCTGCCTGCATTTTCAGCCACAGTACTATAACAGCACGCACAGGCTGAGAGGTGTGGAAGCGTTGATACGATGGAAGGATGAGGACAATAAAATGATCAGTCCGGCCATTTTTATTCCGATTGCGGAAAAAAATGGTGCTATTGTTCCCATAGGCAACTGGGTAGTGGAGGAAAGCATCCGGTACTATGCAGAATGGAAGCGTAAATATGATTATCCCCTGATTATGTCTGTCAATATTTCTTCGATTCAGTATAAGCGCAAGGATTTCGTGAGCAAGCTGATGGAAATTATTAAGAAATATGATGTAAAACCGAATGAAATCGAACTGGAGATTACGGAAACTGTTCTGATAGATGATTTTGCAGAGGTAAAGGAGAAGCTGATAGCGCTTAGGGATTATGGTATCAGGATATCCCTGGATGATTTCGGAACCGGCTTTTCTTCTTTGTCCTATTTAAACGGTCTGCCTATAGATACACTTAAAATTGACAAAAGCTTTGTGGACAAGGTGTGCACGGATGCATCTACCCGCATTATTACAGAAACCATTGTATCCATGGTTCATAAGCTGGGTTATGAATCTGTGGCAGAAGGTGTGGAGACGGAGGAACAGTTAGATTACATGAAACAGATTGGTTGTGATATTATCCAGGGTTATCTGTTTGGGAAACCGGTACCGGCAGAGGAGATTGAGCAGCTGTTGATAAAGTCACTATGATATGGGGGAAAGGCTATGCTGTTGGGGCGCAGTGCGGAATTAAATCAACTTAATCACTATTATGACAGAGAAGGCAGTCAGATTGTGGTGGTATACGGCCAGAAGAATATCGGTAAAACCGCACTTATCAGGGAGTTTTCACAGGGTAAGCCTACCAGCTTTTATTTGGCACGTTCCTGTTCGGAAAGAGAACAGGTATTTTTATGGGGACGTGAACTGCGGGATATGGAAATCGGCGAAACAGCCTATCCCTCCTATGAAGAAATTTTTGATGCCATTACAGAAAATACAACAAGAAAAAAGATTATTGTCATTGACGAATTTCAAAATATGATTAAGACCGGTTCCACGTTCATGAAGGAACTGGTTTCTTTTGTACATAAGAAGCAGAATGAGGGACAGGTTCTTGTCCTTCTGTGCAGCTCGTCCGTTGGCTGGGTAGAGAACAGCATGATTAAAAAAATCGGTGAGGCTGCCTATGAACTCTCAGGGCTGTTAAAACTGAAGGAATTGAAGTTCAAAGACTGTATGGATTTCTTCCCGAATTTTGACAAAAAACAGTGCGTGGAAGTCTATGCCATTCTGGGCGGACTCCCGGGATTGTGGGTACATTTTAATGATAAGCTTACTGTCAGCGAAAATATCATGAGAAATATACTGAATGTTTCCGGGTCCCTTTTTGGGGAAGGTGAGAGGCTTTTGACGGAGGAACTGCGGGAAACAGCAGTTTATAATACAATTTTGGCGTCTATTGCAAATGGAAGGCACAAATTGAATGATTTGTATCTGCACACCGGATTTTCCAGGGCGAAAATCAGTGTATATCTGAAAAATCTGATGGAATTGGAGGTTGTGGAAAAAGTATTTTCCTATGATACCGAGGGCCATGAGAATGCGCAGAAGGGAATCTACCGTATCTGCAACCGGTTTTTACATTTTTATTATCAATTCATCTATCCCAACATGAGCAGACTGCTTACAGAAACTGCGGAGCAATTTTATCAGACGTACGTGGAACCGTCCTTTAGAGTATTTGTAGCAGAGTACTTTAAGGTGGTCTGCAGAGAACATTTGGAAGATATGAACAATCGTGGTTTGCTCCCTTTTTTCTACGATAGAACGGGAGAGTGGGTCGGTAAGACCGGAAATATTGATATCGTCATGCAGGACGAAGAAGGCCATACTATTCTGGCACTTTGTAATTATGAAAAGCCGGTCATGTCCTATGGAGACTATGAAAGGCTGCTTGCCTGCGCTGCAAAGGCCAGATTGGATGTTGGAAATGTCTTTTTGTATTCGGTGGGCCAGTTTGATGAAAAGCTGAATCTGGAGGCGAGGGTGAAGAGAAATCTAACCTTGATATCCTTAAAAGAACTGTAGGAGAAAACATGTCGAAGTCATTAATTATTACGGAGAAACCATCTGTTGCACAGGAATTTGCGAAGATTCTTGGGAATTTTAACAGAAATAACGGATATTTGGAAAATGATTCTTATGTGATTACCTGGTGTGTCGGACATCTGGTGGAGATGGTCTATCCTGAAGAATACGATGAAAAATATAAAAAATGGAAGCTGGAGGATTTGCCGTTCCTTCCTAAAGAATATAAATATAATGTCATTCCTGCTGTCAGCAAGCAGTATGATGTAGTACATGGAATGCTTCACCGTGAGGATATTGATACGGTCTACTGGGCAGGGGATGCCGGAAAAGAAGGACAGACAATAGAAGAAAATATCCGGAATTTTGGTGGCGTAAGGGAGGGCATGAAGGAACTGCGTGTCTGGATTGATTCCCAGACGGAGGAAGAGATTAAGCGTGGTATCAGAGAGGCCAGACCCATGTCTGATTATGCCAATCTGGGCAAGTCCGGCATCATGAGAACTATTGAGGACTATGCCATGGGCATCAATTTCTCCAGGGCTATGTCTGTTAAATACGGGAATCTTTTAAATGACGCGGCCGGAACCAAAAGTTATACGGCTATTGCGGTAGGACGTGTCATGACCTGTGTATTGGGAATGGTAGTTATCAGAGAACGTGAAATCCGCAATTTTGTGGAAACGCCCTTTTATCGCATCGTGGGTAACTTCTCAGATGCAAATATTGAAGCGGAGTGGAAGGCGGTGGAGGCTTCCCGCTATTTTGAGTCTCCGCTGCTTTACAAAGAAAACGGCTTCAAGAAAAGAGAGGACGCGGAAAGCTTAATTGGTGAGCTGTCCGGCAAAACAGCAGTTGTAAAATCATTAGAAAAAGGAACTGCCAGAAAAAAAGCACCCCTGCTTTTTAACCTCGCAGAACTGCAGGCAGAATGTTCCAAGCGCTTTAAGATAAGCCCGGATGAGACGCTACAGGCAGCTCAGGATCTGTACGAGAAGAAACTGACCACCTATCCCAGGACGGATGCCCGTGTGTTATCCACGGCCGTAGCAAAGGAAATCAGCAAGAATATCAGCAGATTGAAAGGTTATGAAAGTGTGACCCCTTTTGTTGACAGAATCATGAAAGAGGGTCTGTACCGGAACATTGCCAAAACAGCTTATACCGATGATAGCAAAATCACTGACCATTATGCCATTATTCCCACCGGACAGTTGACGGAGTTTAACTCCTTAAACGAACTGCAGCGAAAAGTATTTGATTTGATTGTGCGAAGATTCCTAAGCATTTTTTATCCGCCGGCAGAGTACCGGACGGTAAAGCTTGCAGTCAGTGTTGAAAGTGAACAGTTTTTTGCCGGCACCAAGGCGCTACAGAATCCGGGATATCTGGAGATTGCCGGCAAGGTGCAGGAAGAAGAGAGTGAAGACGGGGAGAAGGACAGTGCAGGCCTGCTTGAAGCGGCTGACACCTTAAAGGTTGGGGATGCAATCCCGGTAAATGGATTCGAATTAAAGGAAGGCAAGACATCTCCACCTAAGCGTTATACCTCCGGCTCTATGGTGCTTGCTATGGAGAATGCCGGGCAGCTTATCGAGGATGAGGAACTGCGTGCACAGATTAAAGGCTCCGGCATCGGTACTTCTGCAACCAGAGCGGAAATCATTAAAAAGCTGATTCGCATCGGCTATCTCAATTTAAATAAAAAAACACAGATTCTGACGCCTGAAATGTTGGGGGAAATGGTATATGAAACGGTCAATATGACGGTTCCGGAGCTACTGAATCCCAGAATGACTGCCTCTTGGGAAAAGGGACTGGATGGGATTACCAGGGGAACGGTGGATATGGAGGATTATCGCGCCAAACTGGAGGACTTTATCCGCAGAGAGACGCTCTCCATGGTGAATCAGAATTTGACCAGCCAGTTGATTGGACGGATACAACCCCTGACAAACAAAGAGTCACGTGGAATTGCTGCCAGAAAGAAAATGGGGCTTCCCTGTCCCGTGTGTGGCGGGGAGATGGAGACCACCCCTTTCGGCTACGGCTGCAGCAACTACAAAAAGGATGGTACCGGATGCAGATTTTCCGTAGGAAGCATTGCGGGAAGGAATCTTTCTGAGGAAGAATTCAAACAGCTCTTTACGGAAGGAAAAACCGATGTATTAAGCGGTTTTGTTTCCAAGTCCAAAAAGAAATTTGAAGCAGCCCTTGTACTTGTTAAAAAGGAAGACGGACAGGTAAACATTACTTTTGATTTTTCCCAAAACCAACCCAAAATCATTGAGGGAATAAAATGTCCTGTCTGCGGCGCAGATATTGAGGTGACACCTTTTGGCTACAGTTGTACGAAGCATCGTGAAGATCCGGAAAGCTGTTATTTTTCCATCGGAAAGATCGCTGACAAATCCTTATCGGTAGGTGAATTGACCGAACTTATTCAGACCGGAAGAACCGGTACCCTGCGCGGTTTCAAATCCAAAGCCGGAAAGAAATTCGATGCATGCCTGACTCTTAACAGGGAAGAAGACGGCAGGGTAAACATTAAATTTGACTTTGAAAATGTGGAGGCAAAAAAAGTGAAGGATGTGCAATGTCCCCAGTGTGGCGGGGATATCATCGTTACACCCTTTGGTTATGCTTGCGCAAACAGAGACCGCAGCGTGGAAGGAAGCTGCTCCTTTGCAATCGGAAAAATTGCCGAAAAGGATCTGAGTGAATCCCAGGTAAGGGAATTGCTCACCCAGGGAAGGACATCAACCATACGCGGCTTTAAATCCAAGTCCGGAAAAAGGTTCGATGCCTGCCTGATGATGGAAAAGGATGAGAAGGGTCTTGCGAATATAAAATTCGACTTTGAGAATGTAGAAGCGAAAAAGGTGAAAGACGTAAAATGCCCGCTGTGTGGCGGAGATATCGTACAGACGCCCTTTGGCTTCGGATGTGCCAACTATGTAAAAGAAAATCCGGAAAGCTGTCGCTTTTCTATCGGGAAAATTGCCGGTGTGAAGCTGAAGGAGGCAACAGTCAAGGAACTGTTGCAAAAGGGCAGGACAGAAGTGATACAGGGCTTTATCGCTAAAACGGGCATGATGTTCGATGCGCCTCTTAAGCTTACGGAAGATGGCAGGGTCGCCTTTGATTTCCCGGAAAAACCGGCACCGGTGGCGACACAGGTAAAATGTCCTAAATGCGGAAAAACCTTGAACAAGACCCAGTGGCAATATGAATGTGAATGCGGCTTTAAGGTGTTTCACACAGTCGCTAAGGTAGAACTGCCGGAAGAGGTCATGGAAGAACTGTTCACCACCGGAAAGACCAGGCAGAAAATAGCAGGCTTTACTTCCAAGGCCGGAAACGTATTTGATGCCTGCTTAAAGTATGCAGACGGACAGATACAGTTTGATTTTGATAATCCGGGAGAACCTGTCAATCAACCGGATGCAGCAGCGACTGAGGCAGTGCCCTCGCCTGCTGTGGCAGGAGAGGCGAAGCGGCCTGATATAGAATAAAGAACGAGGTAGAAAATATGGAAACAATCACAATCAAAAACTTGTATAATCTGGAGGAAACCATTGCAGCAGATTTGTTTCAGGATGCAACTTATCCCTGGGAGGTGCTGCCGAAGATTCATGATTTTATATGTAAACTCGGGGCATCCCTGCCAGCTGATGTATATGAAAAAAGAGGCGAGGATATCTGGGTGGCAAAATCTGCTAAGGTTGCTCCCACTGCCTGCCTGAACGGTCCCCTCATCGTGGATGAGGAAGCGGAAATCAGACATTGTGCCTATGTCCGCGGCAATGCCATTGTGGGAAAAGGGGCCGTTGTAGGAAATTCTACGGAGTTAAAGAATGTAGTGTTGTTCAACAAAGTGCAGGTGCCCCATTATAACTATGTTGGAGACAGCATTTTAGGATATAAATCCCATATGGGAGCAGGTTCTATTACCTCCAATGTAAAAAGCGATAAAACGCTTGTGGTGGTTAAGGCTGGCTCGCAGGAATTTCCCACCGGGCTGAAGAAAATGGGTGCCATGTTAGGAGACAATGTAGAAGTGGGCTGTAATTCCGTGCTGAATCCGGGAACCGTTATCGGGCGGTGCAGCAATGTATATCCCACCTCCTGTGTCCGCGGTGTAATTCCTGCTGACAGCATCTATAAAAATGAAAAAGAAATAGTAAAAAAACAAAATTAAAATTTATTTTAAAATCGACAAAACAACTTGACTAAAGGTGTATGCACAGTGTATATTGTAATTTGTTACAGTAGCACTTGCACGCATTAAAGTGTGGCAGTGTAAAAGAAGTTTCAGGAGGATAAAGTTATATGAAAAAGTTAACAGCACTTGCCATGGTACTTATCATGACAGCAATGACTCTTACGGGCTGTGGTTCTACGGCGTCAGATAACTCTGAAGTGTCAACCGCAGAGGGAGGATCAGTACAGCAGACGACGGAGGGACAGACAGAACAGACAACAGATGAGACTTATAATATCGGCATCTGCCAGCTTGTACAGCATCCGGCACTGGATGCAGCGACAGAAGGCTTTCAGGCTGCTTTGACCGATAAGTTAGGCGACAAGGTCAGCTTTGATGTGCAGAACGCTTCCGGCGATTCCGCAACCTGTGCAACTATCGCAAACCAGTTCGTTTCGGCAGATGTAGATTTGATTCTTGCTAATGCAACACCTGCATTGCAGGCAGCTGCAGCAGCAACTAACGAGATTCCTATTTTGGGAACCTCCATCACCGACTATGCAACCGCACTGGAAATTGATGACTGGAACGGTGTAACAGGTACTAACATTTCCGGTACTTCCGATCTGGCTCCTTTGGATCAGCAGGCTGCCATGTTAAATGAACTGTTCCCGGATGCAACAAATGTTGGTCTGTTATACTGCTCTGCAGAGGCTAACTCTGCATACCAGGTAAATGTAGTACAGACTGCACTGGAAGGCTATGGCTATACCTGCAAGACCTATACCTTTGCTGATTCCAACGATATTGCAGCAGTGGCAACGACAGCATCTGCTGAGTGTGATGTGATTTATATCCCCACAGATAACTCCGCAGCTTCTGCTACAGAAGTTATCAACAATGTCTGCCTTCCTGCAGGGGTACCTATCATTGCAGGTGAAGAGGGTATCTGCTCCGGTTGTGGTGTAGCAACACTTTCTATCAGCTATTATGACATCGGATATAAGGCAGGCGAAATGGCATACGAGATTCTGGTAAACGGTGCTGATGTTTCCACTATGCCTGTTGAGTTCGCTCCCGAAGTAACCAAGAAGTACAATGCAGAAATTTGTGATGCATTGAATATCACAGTACCTGAGGATTATGTAGCAATCGAGGCTGAATAATCCGGCATCCTTAAATTTGTGAGACAGGGCGTCAAAAAAGACTTCTCTTTTTTGACGCCTTTTGTTATAATGTTGAATGTATGTAAGTACAAATTCAGAGGAGGAAGTAATTGTGAACATAGTAACACTTTTTAATGCTTTGCCGGGTGCGTGTGCACAGGGACTTATATGGGGTATTATGGGGATTGGTGTTTATCTTACCTATAAGATTCTGGATCTTGCTGATCTGACTGTGGATGGTACCATGTGCACCGGTGGTGCAGTATGTATTATGATGATGCTGAACGGATATTCCGTGTGGGTTTCTCTTTTATGTGCCTTTTTGGCAGGTATGCTGGCAGGGCTGGTAACAGGTGTTTTTCATACCTTCTTAGGAATCCCCGCTATTCTGGCAGGTATTTTAACACAGCTTGGCCTGTATTCCATCAACCTGCGCATCATGGGCAATAAGTCTAATCAGGCAATTAATGTGGATAAATATGATTTGCTGGTTTCCCTGCGGTATATCAAAGGGGTTCCCTTTTACAAGAATACTATTTTTGTAGTTATTGTGGTTATCGTCATCTTAATTGCGGTGTTGTATTGGTTTTTCGGTACGGAGCTGGGATGCTCTATCCGTGCTACAGGTTCCAACCAGAATATGTCCAGAGCACAGGGCATCAATACTGATTTTACTAAAATACTGGGTCTTATGATTTCCAACGGTATCGTAGCATTTGCCAGCGGCCTGTACGCACAGTATCAGGGCTTCGCAGATATCAATGCCGGACGCGGAGCCATCGTAATCGGTTTGGCAGCCGTGATTATCGGACAGGTCATCTTTGGAAAGATACATGGTAATTTTGCATTTAAGCTGCTTTCCGTAGCATTCGGTGCCATCATTTATTATCTGGTGCTGCAGGTAGTTATGTGGCTGGGTCTTAACTCCAATGCCTTAAAGCTTTTATCAGCATTGGTAGTAGCAGTATTCCTGGCAATTCCTCACTTAAAAGGAAAATATTTTACAAAAGCAGCAAAAAAAGGAGGTGCTTCCCGTGCTTGACATAAAGGATATCAAAAAGACCTTCAATGCAGGAACTGTCAATGAAAAGACGGCGTTAAACGGTTTGTCATTGCATTTAAACGAAGGAGATTTTGTGACGGTCATCGGTGGTAACGGTGCAGGTAAATCCACCTTGTTAAATGCGGTAGCAGGTGTCTGGCTCGTAGACGAAGGTGCTATAAAAATAGATGATGTGAATGTAACACGTTTGCCCGAGCACAAGAGAGCCCGCTACCTGGGACGTGTGTTCCAGGATCCCATGACGGGAACGGCTGCCAGCATGCAGATTGAGGAAAATCTGGCACTGGCTGCCCGCAGAGGCTCCAGGCGTACCTTGAAAATAGGAATCACGAATAAGGAAAGAGAATTCTACAAGGAGCAGCTGCAGATTTTGGATTTGGGTCTGGAAAACCGTCTGACCACCAGCGTGGGATTGCTTTCCGGCGGACAGCGTCAGGCGCTTACCCTGTTGATGGCCACCTTAAAGCGGCCCAAGCTTTTGCTTCTGGATGAGCATACGGCAGCCCTGGATCCTAAGACGGCGGCAAAGGTACTGGATGCTACGGACAGAATCGTAGCAAAGGATAATCTGACCACCCTTATGATTACTCATAACATGAGAGATGCAATTTCCCATGGCAACCGTCTGATTATGATGCATGAAGGACGAATCATTTATGATGTGGCCGGTGAAGAGAAAAAGAACCTGACTGTAGCGGACCTGTTGCATAAATTTGAGGAGGCCAGCGGCAGCGAATTTGCCAATGACCGGATGATTTTGTCATAAAAATGTATTTGTTAGAAAAAAGGCTGGATTTTTTGCTATAAATGTGAGAAAATGTTACAGGATTAAAATGATAAAAAATTATCATATTTATTATTGAAAGGAGATTTCACATGATTTACTCAAAGGAAGTTGAAGAAATGTGTACAGTCGCACAGGGCGTACATCATGGATGTGCACCTATCCCTGAAGAAGCAAAATGGGTTCAGGCAAAAAAAGTAGAAGATATTTCCGGTTTGA
>JBJFCM010000031.1:0-10627 GCA_051888955.1 Lachnospiraceae bacterium
AATGCCATTATCCATGGGTATGAAAATGTATACGGCTACGGCAGACACGGAGAGGTGCGTCCGGTATGCTGCCGGATTCATGAGGGCAAGGTGTATGTGAGATGCCGGGTAGAAAGAGGAATTCTACATATAGAAGTAGAGGATAAGGGAGTGGGTATTGAAAATCTGGACAGGGCAATGGAGCCACTCTATACTACCAAACCGGAACTGGAACGTTCCGGCATGGGTTTTGCTTTTATGGAGGCATTCATGGATGATTTGGAGGTGGAATCCAAACCACTTCAAGGGACCATCGTCCGTATGCAGAAGAAGCTTCAGGGTGGGGCCTGGATCCACAGGGGGGAATAGACCGGCAGAATGGAAGAAATATCAGTATTAATCGAAAAATCACAGGCAGGGGATAAAGAGGCGAGAGAGGTACTGATAGAAAGCAATCTGGGGCTGGTTCACCATATCGTAAGAAGGTTTGGAGGAAGAGGATACGAAATGGAAGACCTTTTTCAAATAGGGACCATCGGTCTGATGAAGGCAATCGATAAATTTGATTTATCCTATGAGGTGAAATTTTCTACCTATGCCGTCCCTATGATTTTGGGAGAAATCAAGCGCTTCCTGCGGGACGACGGTATGATTAAGGTGAGCCGTTCATTAAAGGAGAACGGTATGAAAGCAAAAATGGCGATGGACAGGTTGACAGGGAGACTTGGAAGGGAACCGTTCTTATATGAGGTGGCAGAGGAGGCCGGTCTTACCGTGGAAGAAATTGAACTGGCGTTGGAAGCAGGGGCGGAAGTAGAATCTATCTATAAGTCCGTCTATCAGGCTGACGGGAGTGAGGTATATCTGGTGGATAAGGTGGTGGGCGGTACGAACGGCCAGATGACGGGAGCACATCTGACCATAGGATGCAGCACGACCGAGGACTATGAAAAGGAGCAGCTGCTCAATCATCTGCTCCTTGGACAATTATTGGATTCTTTGGCGGAAAGGGAACAGGAACTAATTAAAATGCGCTATTTTCAGGATAAGACCCAGTCTGAGGTGGCAGCCAAAATGGGGATCAGCCAGGTGCAGGTAAGCCGTATGGAAAAAAAGATATTGCTGCATATGCGGGAGAAAATGATGGTATAGGACAAAATATCTTAAAAAATTCTGAATTCCACAGATTGGCACTTCACAGGCGGGTTTTTGTACGATATAGTAAAAGAGTAACCTATTCATTCAGCCTGTGGAGAAACATATGAAGCGAAAGAAAAAAGAAATTCTATTTTACATAACGACAATCATAAGCTGTCTGCTGGCGATGACGGTAGTTGTGGTAGCAGCATTGCTGATTTATGATAAATTACAGAAAAAAGCAGAAGAGGAAGCAGAAGCTGTGGATGCTTCTGCCGGTGTAGAGGTAATCAGTTATTCTCAGGATGAAGTGAATCTGATGCTGGCAGAGGCGATTGCTACAGCAGAGAGCACCACAAGGGAAGAGGTAGCCGAAAGCATCCTGTCACAGATACAGGGTGACCTGGAGGAAGGCAATACGGTAGTGGCTACCCTGCGACCCCTTTACCCGGATGATATTGTGGTAGTCAGCAACGGCCAGTTTCATTTTGTACCTATTCGCGATGATTTAAAGCAGCATAATTTATTGCAGGAGAATCTGCAGGTGCTGGAAACAGGAGAGTTCCAGTATGTGGAAAATGGTGAAGTAATCTCCCATAAAGGCATTGACGTTTCCAGATTTCAAGGGAATATTGACTGGAGCAGGGTAGCAGCTACCGGTGTGGAATATGCATTTATCCGGGTGGGCGTCAGGGGCTATGGTTCAGAAGGCAAGGTCGTTCTGGATGAGAAGTTTGAAGACAATGTAAAGGGTGCAACTGCTGCCGGTATCAAAGTGGGAGTTTATTTTTTCTCCCAGGCTATCACAGAGGAAGAAGCGCTGGAGGAAGCCAATGTGGTATTGGAGGCAATTGCGGGATATGACATTTCCTATCCCATTGTGTATGATGTGGAGAAAACCGGTGCCTCCAATGGACGTATGAACCAACTTACGGTGGAAGAACGTACCAGGATGGCGCAGATTTTTATTGACAGAATCAGGGAAGCAGGCTATACGCCCATGATTTATTCCAATATGGAAATGTGGAGCGTATTGATTGATATGTCCGTCTTTGAAGACGTGGATAAGTGGTTCGCTTACTATGATGCGGATCTGTATTTCCCCTATGAATACGCTGTATGGCAATATTCGGACACAGGAAGAATAGACGGTATTGAAGGGGATGTAGACTTAAACATCAGCTTTAAGGAATGGTAACATAAATAGCAAAAGCCTTCTTTGCGGCGTATGAGCCTTAGCTCGCGCCGCTTTTTTGCGTTTTCCCATGCCATCTACTTGGCATAAAGTGCTTGACAAAAGAGGTCTATAGTCATAGACTTTTATTAGGGAGGTCTATAACTATAGACTTTGCTTAGTACTTCCAAGATGTACGGAGAGGAAAAGATGGAAATGGACAATAAAGAAGGGCAGGAATTCCGTTTAAGTGACAGTGAATACAGGTTGATGGATATCATATGGGAAGAGGAGCCTGTTAACTCTACGGCACTGACTAGAATTGCCTTGGCGAGACTTGGCTGGAAGAAATCCACCACCTACACGGTGCTCAAAAAGCTGGAGGAAAAGGCTGTTTTAAAAAATGAGAATACCTATGTGTGTTCCCTGATAAAAAAGGAGCAGGTGATTCGTTATGAAAGCGACCTTTTGCTGGAGAAGTCTTTTGACGGCTCTGTGCCGGATTTTGTGGCAGCATTTTTGAAGGACAGGAAACTGACAAAGGAAGAGGCACTGCGTCTCAAAAAAATGATTGAGGATGCGGCAGAATAGCATATGGCGGTCATAAAGAGAGAGAAGATTGGGAAAGAAAAAGGGGAGACTGGGTATGGAGGTCATCAGAGCAATATTTGATACAATCGTATATATGAGCGCAGGGGCAGCAATCTGTGTTATGGCAGTGCTGGGTTTGCGGGTAATATTGGGAAAATTAAAAATGCCGAAGCAATACGTCTGTCTGCTGTGGCTGCTGGTACTGTACAGACTGCTCTGTCCCTTTGTACCGGAGAGCAGTCGTTTCGGTGTAGCTGTGAATCTGCCCTGGCTGGAGGAGGCTGAGGAAACGGAGGAGAGTTACAAGGATGAGGATAGATCGGCAGCGGGTGGAGCAGACTATATTGCTCTGACAGCGGGAGAAACAGAAGCGATAGCTGTGGGAGCAGAAGCAGAGCAGACCAAGATGGAAAACACACAGGAAATGAACAGCCCTGCTGATAATGACGCCTGGTCTGCAGAAGAGACCAATATTGGCAATGGTGGAGAGCCGGGGGCCACCGGTATTGAAAATGGAGAAGAGAGGAAAGACTTTGGCAGTATAGCAGATGCGGGAGCATATAATCTATATGGTGAGCAGCAGGCGGCCCATGGAGAAAATGACAGTCTGAAGCTCATGGATATACTGGCAATGCTTTGGATGTCCGGAACACTGGCAGGAGCAATTCTTTTATTCGCCCAGTATAGAAGGATTAAAAGGAGCCTTTGTACTGCTGTGCGGATAGAGGAGAATATCTGGCAGTGTGAGGGGCTTAGGACACCCATGGTATTCGGTATATGGAAGCCTCGTATCTATCTGCCTCTCCATCTTAGGGAAAGTCTGTCGGAAGGGTCTTATGAGGCTGTGCTTTTGCATGAGCAGACCCATATCAGACGAAGAGATTATCTTTTCAGGATACTTATGACGTGTGCCCTCTGTCTGCACTGGTTCAATCCTCTTGTGTGGCTGGCGTGGCATTTTTATGCCAAGGACCAGGAGATGGCCTGTGACGAGTATGTTCTGGAAAAAAGTGACAAGTGTGGCAGAAAGGAATACTCAGCCTGCCTGTTAGAGTTCTCCGTAAAGCAAAGCGGCATCAGGATACCCCTGTCTTTTGGGGAAAGCAACACAGAATCCAGAATCAAAAATATATTGCGGTATAAACGGCCGGCAGTGTGGCTCAGCATACTGGCTGTCATGGTATTGGCAGTTTCTGTGGTGCTTCTGGCGGTAAACTGTGTCAATGAGCCAGCAGTTTCCGCCAACGGGCAGGAAGAAACTGCGCAGGATGGAACAGAACAGGGAGTAGTGGCACAGTCGGAAACGATTCCGGAAGAGACGCTTGCCGGGCCGGAGGACGGCATGGACAGTACAGGTGCTGCCACAGTGCCGGAAGAGATAACGCTTTGGCAGCCGGGAGAGGATTTTGGAGAGGGTATTTATATCACATATGAAACCTATTCTAGTGATTTGCAGAATGCTGTATTCAGGTGGCTGGAGACAGAGCTGGAAGGGGATGCCGGAATATCCTATGCGGATATGCAGTGCGGACGTATCTTCAGGGATGACAGCTACAATCCCGGCAGGATAGCATATACCATGACCTTTTTCCTGGTGCATGACGGTGCACCGGCAGAGGGAATAGCTGATACGGATAGAATCTTTACTACGGTATGCCGCGTGGATTTTACGGCCGGGATAGCTGATAGCGCACAGAGAATCTATCAGGTCGGAGATATCACCTATTCTGTCAGCGGAGAGATTGAGGATAAGGAGACTTTTTCATATTATTTTTTGCCGTCCGGTGTGTACACTGAAACCGTGTTAGACTATACGTTCCCGCAAACCACCGATTATATGGGCCCCTTTATCGAGGACAACAGGGACATGACCTGGGCACGCAGACTGGAGGAACTGCCAATGGGTTCTCTTTCATGGATGCAGGCAGAATATACCAGGCTGCAGAACCCGGATAGTGCCTGTGAGGAGCTTTTGAATCTCCGGGGTGGAACCGGGGAGATAGTGCTTCAGGATAAGACATTCGGCACCTTTGTGAAATATACCTTCGGGGACGGGAGCACTCTTTATCTGCGTATGTACAAAGGAGGTATCAACCGGTACTATCCCTATGAGGAGTATCCGGTGACCTATGAGAGGCAGGTGGAGGCATTGTCGGATATCTATCTGTCTTGCAGGTATTATACTGAGGATACCATGCAGGAGATACTGGATATGTATGCCAAAGCGCAGGCATTGTCATTGGAACAATTGAAAAGCATTACAGAGATTGCGATTATCTATGACTATGAAAGAGCGGATGAATGGTTTTTGATCGCGGAGGATGCAGAGCAGGATGTGGCTGTTTACGGAGACGGGGCAGATGCACTGACGGTGGTAAGAATTGGCGAGGAATACCAGGTGTTTCCGGAGTCCTGGTCCGGCATGCGTGGCAGCGGTATGGAGGTGGAGGCCAGGGACTATGACAGAGACGGGGAGACAGAGGTGCTCTATAAGGTATACCTTGGCACCGGTACCGGTTTTTCCGTAGACTACCTGTTTGCGGTGGATAAGGATTCTGAGGGCGTATATCGGCTGTATGAGTATGACTGGCGGGAATATGCGGCTGCTTTTGCGGAACGTGTAGACAGCAGTTATGATGCAGATGCGGGACAGATTACGGTTATCATAGACGGCAGGGAGCAGGAGCCTAAAATCACATTTGATGGGGAAGAACAGGCACTGACCTTTTCATCCCTTGCAATAGGTGACATCATAGCTTTTGAGCCTTCCGGGGACGTTGATGGAAGCTGGAACCTGATAGCCACGGTGGGGCTTTCAGTAGAGGAATGGGCGACTCCTCAATATCAAGAATCGCCGGTACAGATACAGGCCAGGATAACCTATGAAGGTGATGGAAGGTTCTCCTTAGGAGAGATTATTTATCTGCCGCCTGTAGAGTAGAGAAAATGCATAATTTGAAAACTACGGGACACACTAGAGGGTGGTCATGGAAAAAAACTTCTATGACCACCCTTATGTTGTGCAGCAGGGAATTTACAGGAAAGGATTTCCCGCCTGAAAATGGCAGGATGGAGGAAAGCATGGCGGATACCATTTGTTATATTAAGCTGGACAGAAACGTGGAGGTCACCTCGGAGGATGTCTTTTTAAAGGATGCAGGGAGCGTGCGTTGTGCGGACAGTGTGGTGGCGGCCAAGGTGAAGAGCATTAAAATCCATAAGTTCCATCAGGAAAGCGGGAAGGAGCAATCCGGGAACAAGGGGAAGGAAAAATATGAGGGAAAGCGCTGCGTCATCAGTGTATTGAAAATCATTGAACTGATAGAGGAAGCCTGTCCGGGCGTGACGGTGGAAAGCTTGGGCAATGCGGAGGTGCTGGTGGAATGGATCAGTGTGAACAAGCACAAGGGCTGGCAGCAGGGACTGAAGATATTGCTGGTGTCCGTGGTCAGCTTCTTCGGTACGGCCTTCACGATTATATCCTATCACAATGATACCGGCATAGCGGATATCTTTGCCGGGATATACCGCATCGTCATGGGAAGTGAACCGGAGGGAGTGTCCATTCTGGAGGTGGCTTATTCGGCGGGGCTGGCCTTAGGCATCATCGTATTCTTCAATCATGTGGGAGGACGGCGGCTGACAAAGGACCCCACCCCTATTGAAGTGGAAATGCGTGTCTATGAAAAGGATGTCAATGATGCCCTGGTGGAAACGGCAGAAAGAGAGGGCAGGACCATAGATGTTAGTTAGCTTAAAATATCTTTTTCTGATGGTCAGCGGGTTGAGTTATGGGCTGTTGGCGGCAGCAGGGGTCTTTACTGTGCTGGCAGCCGTGGGACTGATTCCCCGCTTTGCAGGGAAAACCCATACCAGCAGAGATGCCATTATTTACGAGGAAATGGTCATTGCGGGAACCATTACAGGCGGTCTGGTCAGCGTATTTGAGCGCTACTGCCATTTTGGCGAGATGTTTGTGCGCTGGGGAATGTCGGAGAGTGCCCTCAGGGTGGCAGGAAACATATTTATGGTGATATTCGGTTTGGCGGCAGGCATGTTTATCGGTTGTCTGGCACTTGCTATCGCGGAAATGTTAAACAGCATTCCTATATTTGCCAGGCGGGTGGGCTTCAGACATGGTCTGGGCATCGCCATCTGCGCTATGGCGGTGGGAAAATTCGTAGGCTCCATGCTGTATTTCTTTTTACAGCTGCATGACCTGGTGAAATAGGGGCGGAGATAGGCGGTATTGTTCCGGAGAAGGGAATTGTATAAAAGAGCAGAGTATTGCACATATTAGGAAAAAGGAAAGGCAGGAACATCATGGGAGCAGACAGTGAACAAAGCAAACCGGACTATAAGGCGGAGGAAAAGAAGCAGAACTATGAGAAATATGTAAAGGAAATGACTCCTACGCACAATCTGTGGCTGCAGATGGCTAAGGCATTTCTGACAGGCGGACTGATCTGCGTGCTGGGACAGTGCATCCTGAATTTCTGCACCGGTGTAATGAGCATGGACAAGGACAGCGCCGGAAGCTGGTGCTCCATCATCCTGATTTTCTTAAGCGTGCTGCTCACCGGACTGAACATCTATCCCGGGCTGGCTAAGTGGGGCGGTGCCGGTGCGCTGGTGCCGATTACAGGCTTTGCCAATTCCGTAGCGTCTCCGGCCATAGAGTTTAAAAAAGAAGGCTGGGTCTTCGGCGTAGGATGCAAGATATTTACCATAGCGGGGCCGGTGATTTTGTACGGCATTTTTACGAGCTGGGTCTTGGGGCTGGGGTACTTTATACTGAAATGTATGGGAGTGGTTTGACCGCTCCTTTTTTGTACTTCCTTTTTTTCGGGGAAAAGGGTATCATATAAAAAACAGAAAATTTGGGAGGGATAGGATGTTTTTTAAAAAGAAGCAGCAGCCAACGGAAATCTATGACAAGGAGAACTGGAAACCCATTTTAAAGTGCAGCATCTGTAACGGAGAGCAGGTGGCCGGTTTTAAGAATATACATACCGGAGAATTTAGGGAAGAGATGTTCATTCGTAACGGAGAGGACTTGGAGAGTTTTCAGCAGAAGTACGGAATAACGGAAATTTCCAAAGAGTACTAGAAGAACTAAAAATAAGAGAGTACTGGGAAAACTTGACATAGTGCCTTTGTGATTTTAAAATTAATTTTGTGATATCAAAAAAGAGAAGCGGAAGAGCAGACAATATGAGATTGAAGAAAAGAGCCGGAATTTCGGAGGAACACGCCGTGCCTTCTCAGGAAGGAACGGGAGTATTGGGAGAAAGTACTACAGAGGAGGAAACAGACGTGAAACTGTACATACCGAATACAGACAATGTAAAAACAATAGGACGCACTTATTTGCTGGAAGACACCCTTTGGATGGCCTTTTCCGGCTCCGGAGCGGAGTTTCAGTTCAGCGGAAAAAAGGTAACGATTACCCTGACAGGTGACAACACCTCCATGTTATCCAGCAGAGCAGATGATCAGGCCCGTATTGCCATCTATGTAAATGGGGAGCGTGTGGTGGATGATATGATGGATGAGGCAGAAAAGTCTTATACCGTCTTTGACAGCGATACGGCAGCGGAATGCGATATTAAGGTTATCAAGCTTTCCGAAACGGCCATGTCCACTGTGGGCATTAAGTCCATCGAGGTGGATGGAGAGGCTGAGATTGCACCTGCCGGTGCAAAAGAGCATTTTATCGAGTTTGTGGGAGATTCCATTACCTGTGGCTATGGCGTGGATGATGAGGACAGGGACCACCATTTTTCCACGAAGACAGAGGATGTGACGAGAGCCTATGCCTATAAGACAGCGGAGGCACTGGATGCGGATTACAGCATGGTCTCCATCAGCGGTTACGGCATCATTTCCGGATATACGGGAGACGGCAGCGAAAAAATATCCGTGCAGACACTTCCACAATATTATGATAAGCTGGGATTTTCCTATGGTCAGTATATGGGCAAGACACCGGCGGACATAGAGTGGGGATTTACAGATTATACGCCGGATTTGATTGTAATAAACCTGGGTACGAATGATGACAGCTATACGCTGGACTATGAGGACAGACAGGAGGAATATCGGGCGGCCTACGTGGAATTTTTAAAAGAGGTGAGAAGCCATAATCCGGAAGCGACCATACTCTGCGTGCTGGGCATCATGGGAGACAGATTATATCCTACGGTGGAACAGGCTGTAGCAGATTATACAGCCGAGACCGGCGATGAGAATATTTCTTCCATGAAGTTTGATGTGCAGTTGCCATCAGATGGTTATGTGGCTGACTGGCACCCGACAGCGGTCACCCACGACAAAGCGGCCGAGAAGCTGACAAACTATATTCAGGAGCTGATGGGCTGGTAAGGATATGAGGAAAAGAAGAATAGTATTAGCGGGAATCATCCTGACAATGGCGTTAGCGGGATGCGGCAAAAAGGATGTGGCTACACAGGGAATAACAGAACCGGAGGCAGGACAGCAGACAGAAGCTTCTAAAGAGGAGATGCCGGAGCAGGGAAGTGCAGCAGCGGAAAGCTTGGAGGATACGGTGGCAATACAGCCGGATATCATCGTGAATGTATATCCCGACGAAGAGGGAAAAGCAATTTCTCCGTATATTTATGGCGTCAATGCCGGTGTGGATCTAAGCAGTGTTTCAGCCGGTTCTCTCAGGCTGGGCGGCAACAGGATGACGGCCTATAACTGGGAAAACAATGTATCCAATGCCGGCTCGGACTGGTACAACTCCTCCGATATGTACATGGTACAGGATATCCCTAAGAATCTGGCGTCACAGCCGGGCGCGGTGGCTCTCAATGTATCTGCGGAGGCAATGGAATATCAGGTGCCCTATGCGCTTCTGACCCTGCCCATGCTTGGATATGTGGCCAACGAAAGCAGCGGCTATTTGGGCGAGGAAGAAGCGGCACCGTCAGCATACTGGTGTCAGGTACTCAATCGGAAAGAGGGCGAATACACGCTGGAGCCGGACACTCAGGATGGCGTGGTCTATAATGATGAATATCTGCATTACCTTTTTGAAAAAATAGGAGATTCCGGCAGTGCTTCCGGATTTAAAGGGTATGCGCTGGATAATGAGCCGGCTCTTTGGAATGCCACGCACAGTCTTGCCCAAAGAGAAAAGCTTACCTGTACGGAACTGCTTGAGAAAACCACGGATCTGGCACTGGTGATTAAAGAAATGGATCCCGGGGCTGACGTGTTTGGACCTGCCCTGTATGGGTACTATGCGTTTCTTTGCTTACAGGATGCACCGGACTGGCGGGAAATACAGGCGGAAAATGGCTACCGCTGGTTTATTGACTACTATCTGGATACCATGGAGGAGAAAGAGCAGGAATACGGCTGCAGGCTTCTGGATGTGCTGGATCTGCACTTTTATTCGGAGGCCAGGGGTGCCTGCGGGGAACGTCTCTGTGAGCATTATGAGGAGGATGCCTGCATCAAGGCCAGAATAGACAGTGTGCGGTCCTTGTGGGATGGGGATTATAAAGAAGACAGCTGGATTATGGATACCGGTGCAAAATTTTTCCCGTTACTGCCCAATGTGCAGCAGTCTATTGATGAGTATTATCCGGGAACCAAAATCGCATTTACCGAATATGATTTTGGGGGTGGCGACCATATTTCGGGAGGAGTTGCCCAGGCGGATTTCCTGGGTACATTAGCGAATCATGAGGTATATCTGGCAACGTTGTGGAGCTT